>NZ_DJTF01000092.1:0-21158 GCF_002438125.1 Pseudomonas sp. UBA6315 | reverse complement strand
GCGACCACGCTGTTGTTCGAAGGCGTGCCGAACTACCCGGACATCACCCGCGTGTCGAAGATCGTCGACAAGCACAAGGTCAACATCCTCTACACCGCGCCCACCGCCATCCGCGCGATGATGGCCGAGGGCGAGGCCGCCGTGGCCGGTGCCGACGGCTCCAGCCTGCGCCTGCTGGGCTCGGTGGGCGAGCCGATCAACCCCGAGGCGTGGAACTGGTACTACAAGACCGTCGGCAAGGAACGTTGCCCGATCGTCGACACCTGGTGGCAGACCGAGACCGGCGGCGTGCTGATCAGCCCGCTGCCAGGCGCCACCGCGCTCAAGCCAGGCTCGGCGACCCGCCCGTTCTTTGGCGTGGTGCCGGCGCTGGTGGACAACCTGGGCAACCTGATCGAGGGCGCCGCCGAGGGCAACCTGGTGATCCTCGACTCCTGGCCGGGCCAGTCGCGTTCGCTGTACGGCGACCACGACCGCTTCGTCGACACCTACTTCAAGACCTTCCGCGGCATGTACTTCACCGGTGACGGCGCGCGCCGCGACGAAGATGGCTACTACTGGATCACCGGCCGGGTGGATGACGTGCTCAACGTCTCCGGGCACCGCATGGGCACCGCCGAGATCGAGAGCGCCATGGTTTCCCACCCCAAGGTCGCCGAGGCGGCGGTGGTGGGCGTGCTGCACGACATCAAGGGCCAGGGCATCTATGTGTACGTGACCCTCAATGCCGGCGAGGAGTCGAGCGAGCAGTTGCGCCTGGAGCTGAAGAACTGGGTGCGCAAGGAAATCGGCCCGATCGCCTCGCCGGACGTGATCCAGTGGGCGCCGGGGCTGCCCAAGACCCGCTCGGGCAAGATCATGCGGCGCATCCTGCGCAAGATTGCCACGGGGGAATACGATGCGCTGGGGGACATCTCGACCCTGGCCGACCCAGGGGTGGTGCAGCATTTGATCGACACCCACAAGGCGATGAGCCTGGCGACTGCCTGAGGTACTTGGGGCTGCGTTGCAGCCCAATCGCCGGCAAGCCGGCTCCCACAGGGATCGCGCAGCCACTGCCACTCCATTGTGGGAGCCGGCTTGCCGGCGATTGGGCCGCAAAGCGGCCCCGGCTTAAGCAAAAACCCCGCTCGGGCAACCGGCGGGGTTTTTGCTTAAGTGTTACCCGACATTCATCGGTAACTCTTCTGTCACCGCTTTCGCACAAAAACGAGGCGCCCGGGAACATTTATGACCCGATTCGGTGCGCTGTCATAGCCATTTTTTGCAACGCAGCACGCTACACTTGCCGTAACACAAGGCTTTGCCAATAATAGGCCCAGTAATTGCTAGTCCTATGGGTTCTATTTCTTGCGCTCTTGCATATTCTGCAAAGGCTGTCAACCTCGCCCGCTGCGGTTTCAGGCGCTTCTGTAAGTAGTTGTCGCTTTGAAGAAATATCGACTACCGGGCTGTCGTTAAAATGCCACTCACTCGCTCGTGGTCTGCGACCTTGGTCGAACCCTGCGCGGCTCGCGTTGTACCCATTCGCATAACGGGCAGTTGTTTCCCCTGCCTTGTATTGCCCCGTACCGATGGAGTTACCTGATGAAGAAGCTCGCACTGCTTGGCGCCCTGGCGCTTTCCGTGTTTTCCCTGGTGTCGCAGGCCGAAGATGTAAAACCGTTGAAGATCGGTATCGAAGCCGCCTACCCACCCTTCGCCTTCAAGCAGCCAGACGGCAGCATCGCCGGTTTCGACTACGACATCGGCAACGCCCTGTGTGAAGAGATGAAAGCCAAGTGCACCTGGGTCGAGCAGGAGTTCGACGGCCTGATCCCGGCGCTGAAAGTGCGCAAGATCGACGCCATCCTGTCGTCCATGTCGATCACCGACGATCGCAAGAAGTCGGTCGACTTCACCAAGCGCTACTACCTGACCCCGGCGCGCCTGGTCATGAAGCAACGCACCACCGTCAGCGACAGCCTGAGCGAGCTCAGCGGCAAGAAGATCGGCGTGCAGCGCGGCTCGATCCACGACCGCTTCGCCAAGGAAGTGCTGGCTCCCAAGGGCGCTACCGTCGTGCCATACGGCACCCAGAACGAAATCTACCTGGACGTCGCCGCTGGCCGCCTCGACGGCACCGTGGCCGATGCCACCCTGCTCGAAGATGGCTTCCTGAAAACCGACGCCGGCAAGGGCTTCGCCTTCGTCGGCCCAGCGTTCACGGATGCGAAGTACTTCGGTGACGGCATCGGCATCGCCGTGCGCAAGGGCGACGACGCCAACCGCGAGCGCATCAACCAGGCGATCGACGCGATTCGTGCCAACGGCAAGTACAAGCAGATCGAAGCCAAGTACTTCAATTTCGACATCTACGGTCCAGACTCGAACTAAGTCGTCGAGTTTCACCTGTGCAATGGTGCAAACAGCAGAGGCTCTGAGGTTTGCACCATTTTTCATTCTCTAGGTCGAGGACCTCATCATGTTGAAAGGCTACGGGGCAGTCATCCTCGACGGGGCGTGGCTGACGCTGCAGCTCGCCCTGTCGTCGATGGCCCTGGCCATCGTGCTCGGCCTGATTGGCGTGGCGCTGCGCTTGTCGCCGGTGCGCTGGCTGGCCTGGTTGGGCGATATGTACGCCACGGTGATCCGTGGTATTCCGGACCTGGTGCTGATCCTGCTGATCTTCTACGGCGGGCAGGACATCATCAACCGCGTGGCGCCGCTGGTCGGCTATGACGATTACATCGACCTGAACCCGCTGGTGGCGGGTATCGGTACGTTGGGCTTCATCTTTGGCGCCTACCTGTCGGAAACCTTCCGCGGCGCCTTCCTCGGTATTCCCAAGGGCCAGGCCGAAGCCGGCGTGGCCTATGGCATGAGCAACCGCCAGGTGTTCTTCCGCATCCTGGTGCCGCAGATGATCCGCCTGGCGATCCCGGGCTTCACCAACAACTGGCTGGTGCTGACCAAGGCCACCGCGCTGATTTCGGTGGTCGGCCTGCAGGACATGATGTTCAAGGCCAAGCAGGCGGCAGACGCCACCCGCGAACCCTTCACCTTCTTCCTGGCGGTGGCGGCGTTGTACCTGGTGATCACCAGCGTCTCGCTGCTGGCCCTGAAGTATCTCGAGAAGCGCTACTCGGTGGGCGTCAAGGTGGCTGAGCTATGATTTTCGACTACAACGTCATCTGGGAAGCCATGCCGCTGTACCTTGGCGGCCTGTTGACCACCCTCAAGCTGCTGGCGCTGTCGCTGCTGTTCGGCTTGCTGGCGGCGGTGCCGCTGGGGCTGATGCGGGTGTCCAAGCAGCCGCTGGTGAACATGAGCGCCTGGCTCTACACCTACGTCATCCGCGGTACGCCGATGCTGGTGCAGCTGTTCCTGATCTACTACGGCCTGGCCCAGTTCGAGGCGGTGCGCGAGAGCATCTTCTGGCCGTGGCTGTCCAGCGCGACCTTCTGCGCCTGCCTGGCGTTTGCCGTCAACACCAGCGCCTACACCGCCGAAATCATCGCCGGCAGCCTCAAGGCCACGCCCCATGGCGAGATCGAGGCGGCCAAGGCCATGGGCATGTCGCGCATGAAGATGTACCGCCGCATCCTGCTGCCTTCGGCCTTGCGTCGGGCGCTGCCGCAGTACAGCAACGAAGTGATCATGATGCTGCAGACCACCAGCCTGGCGTCGATCGTGACCCTGATCGACATCACCGGTGCCGCGCGCACGGTCAATGCCCAGTACTACCTGCCTTTCGAGGCCTACATCACGGCGGGCGTGTTCTACCTGTGCCTGACCTTCATCCTGGTGCGCCTGTTCAAGCTGGCCGAACGCCGTTGGCTCGGCTACCTGGCGCCGCGCAAGCACTGAACGCTCTGTGAGAACCGACAGCATGTACAAACTCGAAGTCCAAGACCTGCACAAGCGCTACGGCAGCCATGAAGTGCTCAAGGGCGTGTCCCTGGCGGCCAAGGCAGGCGATGTGATCAGCATCATCGGCTCCAGCGGTTCGGGCAAGTCGACCTTCCTGCGCTGCATCAACCTGCTCGAGCAGCCGCACGCGGGCAAGATCCTGCTCAACAACGAAGAGCTGAAGATGGTCGCCGGCAAGGACGGCGCGCTCAAGGCGGCTGATCCGCGCCAGCTGCAGCGCATGCGTTCGCGCCTGTCGATGGTGTTCCAGCATTTCAACCTGTGGTCGCACATGACGGCGCTGGAGAACATCATCGAAGCGCCGGTGCACGTGCTCGGCGTGAGCAAGAAGGAAGCCCTGGAAAAGGCCGAGCACTACCTGGCCAAGGTGGGCGTGGCGCACCGCAAGGACGCCTTCCCTGGGCACATGTCCGGCGGTGAGCAGCAGCGCGTGGCAATCGCCCGGGCCCTGGCCATGGAGCCTGAGGTGATGCTGTTCGACGAGCCGACCTCGGCGCTCGACCCGGAGCTGGTGGGCGATGTGCTCAAGGTGATGCAGGCGCTGGCCCAGGAAGGCCGCACCATGGTGGTGGTGACCCACGAGATGGGCTTTGCCCGCGAGGTGTCCAACCAGCTGGTGTTCCTGCACAAGGGCCTGGTCGAAGAAACCGGCTGCCCGCGCGAAGTGCTGGCCAACCCGCAATCCGAGCGGCTCAAGCAGTTTCTCTCGGGCAGCCTCAAGTAAAGGCTGCATCTTTGCACCAGAATAGGGCATGCTGCGCAGCGAGCACAGCCTGCCCACGGCGCCACAGACGCGAACGACCTCAGGTTTCGGACCTTACCCTATGACCACCCAGCGAATCGGTTTTCTCATCTGGCCCAGCACCAAGCCTCTGACCCTGGCGCTGGCGGAGGAGGTGTTGCAGGTGGCCCAGCGGGTGCATCCGGACGTGGTCTACGAGCTGGCCTTCCTCCAGGCCGAGCCTGCCGAGGAGGGCGCCTGGCGTCTGCCGGGCGAGCCCTGGAATGGCCGCCTGGAAGGCTGCCACAAGCTGTTTTTGCTGGCGGACGACTTGCCCCAGGCGATCGGCTCGGCCCTGTCGGCGGCGCTCAAGCAGGTGGCGCGCAGTGGTTGCATGATTGGCGGGTTGTCTGCCGGCGTGTACCCGCTGGCCATGCTCGGCCTGCTCGATGGCTACCGCGCGGCGGTGCACTGGCGCTGGCAGGACGATTTTGCCGAGCGCTTCCCCAAGGTCATTGCCACCAGCCACCTGTTCGACTGGGACCGTGACCGCCTCACGGCCTGCGGCGGCATGGCGGTGACCGACCTGCTGCTGGCGGTGCTGGCGCGTGACCATGGCGCGGAGCTGGCGGGGGCGGTGTCCGAAGAGCTGGTGGTCGAGCGCATCCGCGAAGGGGGCGAGCGCCAGCGCATTCCGCTGCAGAATCGCCTGGGTTCCAGCCACCCGAAGCTGACCCAGGCGGTGCTGCTGATGGAGGCCAATATCGAAGAGCCGCTGACCACCGACGAAATCGCCCAGCACGTGTGCGTGTCGCGCCGGCAGTTGGAGCGCATCTTCAAGCAGTACCTCAATCGCGTGCCCAGCCAGTATTACCTGGAGTTGCGCCTGAACAAGGCGCGGCAGATGCTGATGCAGACCAGCAAGTCGATCATCCAGATCGGCTTGTCCTGCGGGTTCTCCTCGGGGCCGCATTTCTCCAGTGCCTACCGCAACTTCTTTGGTGCGACGCCGCGCGAAGACCGCAATCAGCGCCGTAGCAGCAGCCCGTTCGAGTTGAGTTCGGCGCCTGCCGAAAAGGGCTGAAACCTTCGCCGTCCGGTCGGGCCCTGTCGCCGGCAAGCCGGCTCCCACAATCATCGAGCTGGCGCAGGTTGTTGTGGGAGCCGGCTTGCCGGCGATGGGGCCGGTACAGCCACCGTCCTTTCTTATGTGAACACCCGTTCACCCAGCCCCCCGCTGCCGTTACACTGCGCGATTGCGACAGTGTTTGTCGCATTGCCGAAAGCCTGGCTAAAACAGGGTTTTGCGCTGTAACAAGTTGTCGCTTGGCCGCAAGGACAGGCGCGGATCAGTCCTTACAATCCCCCCATCGCTCGCCACTTCCAGGCCAGCGTTCCTCTTCAGGAGACTCAGATGTCCGTTGAGCAAGCCCCGGTGCAACGTGCCGATTTCGACCAGGTCATGGTTCCCAACTATTCTCCGGCGGCCTTCATTCCTGTGCGAGGCGAGGGTTCCCGCGTGTGGGACCAGTCGGGCCGTGAGCTCATCGACTTTGCCGGCGGCATCGCGGTGAACGCCCTGGGCCATTGCCACCCGGCGCTGGTCAAGGCCCTGACCGATCAGGCCAACACCCTCTGGCACGTCTCCAACGTCTTCACCAACGAGCCGGCCCTGCGCCTGGCGCACAAGCTGGTCGACGCCACCTTTGCCGAGCGTGCCTTCTTCTGCAACTCCGGCGCCGAATCCAACGAGGCCGCCTTCAAGCTGGCCCGTCGCGTGGCCCACGACCGCTTCGGCCCGGACAAGCACGAAATCATCGCCACCGTGAACAGCTTCCACGGGCGCACGCTGTTCACCGTCAGCGTCGGCGGCCAGCCGAAGTACTCCGACGGCTTCGGCCCGAAGATCACCGGCATCAGCCATGTGCCATACAACGACCTGGAAGCGCTGAAGGCACAGATTTCCGACAAGACCTGCGCCGTGGTGATCGAGCCGATCCAGGGCGAGAGCGGCGTGGTGCCGGCCGACAAGGCCTACCTGGAAGGCGCCCGCAAGCTGTGCGACGAGCACAACGCGCTGCTGATCTTCGATGAAGTGCAGACCGGCGTCGGCCGCACCGGCTCGCTGTATGCCTACCAGCACTACGGCGTGACCCCGGACATCCTCACCAGCGCCAAGAGCCTGGGCGGTGGTTTCCCGATCGGCGCCATGCTCACCACCAGCGACATCGCCAAGCACCTGGCGGTCGGCACCCACGGCACCACCTACGGCGGCAACCCGCTGGGCTGCGCCGTGGCCTGCGCGGTGCTGGACGTGATCAACACCCCAGAGACCCTGGCCGGCATCAAGGCCAAGCACGAACGCTTCAAGGCCCGCCTGGAGAAGATCGGCCAACAGACTGGCCTGTTCATCCAGGTGCGCGGCGTCGGCCTGCTGATCGGCTGCGTGCTGAGCGATGCCTGGAAGGGCAAGGCCAAGGACATCCTCAACGCCGCCGAGAAGGAAGGCGTGATGGTGCTGCAGGCCGGCCCCGACGTGGTGCGCTTCGCGCCGAGCCTGGTGGTCGAGGACGCCGACATCGATGAAGGCCTGGAGCGCTTCGAGCGCGCCGTGGCCAACCTGATCAAGGGCTGATTCGCCTGCGATCCGCTCGCCGGCGCCCACCCGCGCCGGCGAACCCTGATTTTCACAGCGGGTGCGTGCATGCAGGCACCCGCCGTTTTCTCGCGCCGTCGTGCACGGCCAGTTTTTCCAAAGGAGTGACACCATGCTGGTGATGCGCCCCGCGCAAATGGCTGATCTGAACGAAGTGCAGCGCATGGCTGCGGACAGCCCCGTTGGTGTCACCTCGCTGCCGGACGATGCTGCCCGCCTGGGCGACAAGATTGCCGCCTCGGAAACCTCGTTCGCTGCCGAAGTGAGCTTCAATGGCGAGGAGAGCTACTTCTTCGTGCTCGAGGACAGCGCCACCGGCAAGCTTGCCGGTTGCTCGGCCATCGTCGCCTCGGCCGGCTATTCCGAGCCGTTCTACAGCTTTCGTAACGAGACCTTCGTGCACGCCTCGCGCGAGCTGAAGATCCACAACAAGATCCACGTCCTGTCGCTGTGCCACGACCTCACCGGCAACAGCCTGCTGACCAGTTTCTACGTGCTGCCCGAGCTGGTCGACAGCGGCTGGGCCGAGCTCAACTCGCGCGGCCGCCTGCTGTTCATGGCCTCGCACCCGGAGCGCTTCGCCGAGTCGGTGGTCACCGAAATCGTCGGCTACAGCGACGAGCAGGGCGAGTCGCCGTTCTGGGACGCCATCGGGCGCAACTTCTTCGACCTCAACTACGCCCACGCCGAGCGCCTGTGCGGCCTGAAGAGCCGTACCTTCCTCGCCGAGCTGATGCCGCACTACCCGATCTACGTGCCACTGCTGCCCGACGCTGCGCAAGAGGCCATGGGCCAGGTGCACCCGCGTGCGCAGATCACCTTCGACATCCTCATGCGCGAAGGCTTCGAGACCGAGCACTACATCGACATCTTCGACGGCGGGCCGACCCTGCATGCGCGGGCTTCGGGCATCCGCTCGATCGCCCAGAGCCGCGTGGTGCCGGTGAAGCTGGAAGAGGCGCCGGCCAAGGGCGGGCGCCAGTACCTGGTGTGCAACGGCCAGCTGCAGGACTACCGCGCCGTGCTGCTGGAGCTGGACTGGGTGCCGGGCAAGCCGGTCGGCCTGAGCGCCGACGCCGCCGAAGCGCTGGGTGTGGGCGAGGGCGCCAGCGTGCGCCTGGTCGCGGTCTGAAGCCTGGGAACAGAGTTTTGCGGTGGCGCTCGCTGCCGCACAAGGAGATAGCATGATCGTTCGTCCTGTACGCAGCAGCGATTTACCCGCGCTGATCGAATTGGCTCGCAGCACCGGTACCACCGGCCTGACCACCTTGCCGGCCAACGAAGAGCGCCTCGGCCACCGCGTCGGCTGGGCCGAGAAGAGCTTCCGTGGCGAAGCCGAGCGTGGCGACACCGACTACCTGTTCGTGCTGGAAAACGATGAAGGCATGGTGGTGGGCATCAGCGCCATCGCCGGTGCCGTCGGCCTGCGCGAGCCCTGGTACAACTACCGGGTCGGCCTGACCGTCAGCGCCTCGCAGGAGCTGAACATCTACCGCGAAATCCCGACCCTGTTCCTGGCCAACGACCTGACCGGCAATTCCGAGCTGTGCTCGTTGTTCCTGCGCAGTGACTACCGTTCCGGGCTCAATGGCCGCTTGCTGTCGCGCGCGCGCATGCTGTTCATCGCCGAGTTCCCCGAGCTGTTCGGCAACAAGATCATCGCCGAAATGCGCGGCATGTCCGATGAGCAGGGGCGCTCGCCGTTCTGGGAAAGCCTGGGCCGGCATTTTTTCAAGATGGAGTTCAGCCAGGCCGACTACCTCACCGGCGTGGGCAACAAGTCGTTCATCGCCGAGCTGATGCCCAAGTTCCCGCTGTACACCTGCTTCCTGTCGGAGGCGGCGCGCAATGTGATCGGCCGCGTGCACACCGACACCGAGCCTGCGCTGGCCATGCTCAAGCAGGAAGGCTTCAGCTACCAGGGCTACGTCGACATCTTCGACGCCGGCCCCGCCATCGAGTGCGAAACCTCGAAGATCCGCGCGGTGCGCGAAAGCCAGAACCTGGTGCTGGCTGTCGGCACCCCAGGCGACGACGCCACGCCATACATCATCCACAACCGCAAGCGCGATGACTGCCGCATCACCGCTGCGCCCGCGCGCCTGGCCGCTGGCACCCTGGTGGTCGACCCCTTGACCGCCAAGCGCCTGCGCATGGGTGCGGGCGACAACGTGCGCGCCGTGCCGCTGTCGGCAAGCCGGGAGGCCCAGTAAATGACCACGCATTACATTGCCGGCACTTGGCAGGCCGGCCAGGGCGATACCCTGCAGTCGCTCAACCCGGTGACCCAGGCGGTCATCTGGCAAGGCCAGGGCGCTGCTGCCGGCCAGGTCGAGGCTGCCGTGCAAGCCGCTCGCCAGGCCTTCCCGGCCTGGGCGCAGTTGAGCCTGGAAGCGCGCATCGACGTGCTGGAAAAATTCGCCGAGCAGCTCAAGCAGCATGCAGAAGCCCTGGCCCACTGCATTGGCGAGGAAACCGGCAAGCCGTTGTGGGAATCGGCCACCGAAGTCACCAGCATGGTCAACAAGGTGGCGATCTCGGTGCAGAGCTATCGCGAGCGCACCGGTGAAAAGAGCGGGCCGCTGGCCGATGCCACGGCGGTGCTGCGGCACAAGCCGCATGGTGTGGTGGCGGTGTTCGGCCCCTACAACTTCCCCGGCCACCTGCCCAACGGGCATATCGTGCCGGCGCTACTGGCGGGTAACTGCGTGGTGTTCAAGCCCAGCGAGCTGACGCCCAAGGTTGCCGAGCTCACGGTCAATTGCTGGATTGCCGCCGGCCTGCCGGCGGGCGTGCTGAACCTGGTCCAGGGCGCTCGCGAAACCGGCGTGGCCCTGGCTGCCAACCCGGGGATCGATGGGCTGTTCTTCACCGGCTCCAGCCGCACCGGCAACCTCTTGCACCAGCAGTTTGCCGGGCGCCCGGACAAGATCCTGGCCCTGGAAATGGGTGGCAACAACCCGCTGCTGGTCGATCAGGTCAAGGACCTCGACGCCGCGGTGTACACCATCATCCAGTCGGCCTTCATCTCCGCCGGCCAGCGCTGCACTTGCGCCCGTCGCCTGCTGGTGCCGGCAGGGGCCTGGGGCGATTCGCTGATCGCGCGTCTGGTCGAGGTGAGCAAGACCCTAACAGTCGGAGCCTTCGACCAGCAGCCAGCACCCTTCATGGGGGCGGTGATCTCGCTGCAGGCGGCGCAGGCCCTGGTGGCGGCCCAGGCTGAACTGCTCGCCAAGGGCGCGGTGGCCTTGCTGCCCCTGACCCAGCCACAGGCCAACGCTGCGCTGCTGACGCCGGGCATCGTCGATGTGACCGCAGTGGCCGAGCGCCCGGATGAAGAGTTCTTCGGCCCGCTGTTGCAGGTGATCCGCTACGCCGACTTCGATGCCGCCATCGACGAGGCCAACAACACCCAATACGGCCTGGCCGCCGGCCTGCTGTCCGATTCCCGGGCGCGCTACCAGTACTTCTGGCTGCGCAGCCGCGCCGGCATCGTCAACTGGAACAAGCAACTGACCGGCGCCGCCAGCAGTGCGCCGTTCGGTGGGGTAGGGGCCAGCGGCAACCACCGCGCCAGTGCCTATTACGCGGCCGATTACTGCGCCTACCCGGTGGCTTCGCTGGAGACCGCCAGCCTTGCCTTGCCGGCGTCGCTGACGCCGGGCGTCACCCTATAACAACAGGTCTCGGAGCCTAGCCGATGAAATCCTATGAAGTGAATTTTGATGGCCTGGTGGGGCCTACCCACAACTATGGCGGCCTGTCCTACGGCAACGTGGCTTCGCAGAGCAACAGCCAGCAGGCGTCCAACCCGCGTGAAGCGGCGCGCCAGGGCCTGGCGAAGATGAAGGCGCTGGCCGACATGGGCTTCCAGCAGGGCGTGCTGGCGCCGCAGGAGCGCCCGGACGTGGCGGCGCTGCGCCGCCTGGGCTTTGCCGGCAGCGATGCCGAGGTGATCCAGCGCGCCGCCAAGGAGGCCATGCCGCTGCTGGTCGCCAGTTGTTCGGCGTCGAGCATGTGGGTGGCCAATGCCGCCACTGTCAGCCCCAGCGCCGACACCGCCGATGGCCGCGTGCATTTCACCGCCGCCAACCTCAACTGCAAGTACCACCGCAGCATCGAGCACCCGACCACCAGCCGCGTGCTGGCGGCCATGTTCAACGACGACAGGCACTTTGCCCATCACCCGGCGCTGCCTGCGGTTGCGCAGTTCGGTGACGAAGGCGCGGCCAACCACACGCGTTTCTGCCGCCGCTATGGCGAAGCGGGCGTCGAGTTCTTCGTCTACGGCCGCAGTGCCTTCGACAGCCGCTACCCGGCACCGCAGAAATACCCCGCGCGCCAGACGCTTGAAGCCTCCCAGGCCGTGGCCCGGCTGCACGGCCTGAGCGAACACGGGGTGGTCTACGCTCAACAGAACCCGGCGGTGATCGACCAGGGCGTGTTCCACAACGATGTGATCGCGGTGGGCAACGGCGAGGTGCTGTTCTACCACGAGGATGCCTTCCTCGAGACCGATGCGGTGCTTGGCCAACTACAGGCTAAACTGGCCAGCAAGGGTGGCCATTTCCAGGCCATCCAGGTGCCACGCGCGGCCGTGACGGTAGAAGACGCAGTGCGTTCGTACCTGTTCAACAGCCAGCTGCTGAGCCGCGAAGATGGTTCGATGCTGCTGGTGGTGCCGGAAGAGTGCCGCAACAACGAGCGGGTCTGGGCGTACCTGAACCAGTTGACCGCCCAGGGCGGCGCGGTGCGCGAGGTCAAGGTGTTCGACCTCAAGCAGAGCATGCAGAACGGCGGTGGCCCCGCGTGCCTGCGCTTGCGCGTGGCGTTGAAGGAAACGGAACTGGCGGCGGTCAATCCAGGCGTTATCATGACCGCCCCGTTGTACGACACGCTGCTGCAGTGGGTCGACAAGCACTACCGCGACCGCCTTGGCGAAGCGGACCTTGCCGACCCGCAGTTGCTGGTGGAATGCCGTACCGCGCTGGATGAGTTGACCCAGATCCTGAAGTTGGGTTCGGTCTATCCGTTCCAACGCCAACCTTGAAGAGAGAACCTGTAATGACCGACGCCATGCGCCTGATCCTCGAAGATTCCGACGGCACCCAGCTGGAAACCTCCTGCACGCGCTTTGCCGTGGTCTGGCAAGGCAAGGAAGTGTGGATTCAGCAAGATGGCCGCGGCCAGCTGCTGATCGGCGTGGATGTCGATGAAAACGACACCGAGTACGCCAACCTGCTGCTGCGCCCGATGGCCACCAACCTGGTCAGCCTGCAGCTGGAGATGGAGCCGGCCGATGCCGGTGAAGGCGACGATCACGTCCATGGCCCCGACTGCGGCCACCACCACTAAGGAAGCGCCTATGCTCGCCCTTGGCAAACTGCTTGAGCTGACCCTGACCGATCACGAGCCGGCCGAGAAGACCCAAGTGACACCCAAGGGCGTGCGGTTGCGCTGGCTGGGCGAGGGCGCACTGGAGGTACGCCCGCCGGAAACCGAGGACTGTGGGCTGGACCTGCTGCTCTCGGCCGGCATCCACGGCAACGAGACGGCGCCGATCGAGCTGCTCGAGCGGCTGCTGCATGGCGTGGCCAACGGCAAGATCAAGCCCCGTGCGCGGGTGCTGTTCCTGTTCGGCAACCCGGTGGCGATCCGCAAGGGCGAGCGCTTCATCGAGCAGGACATCAACCGCCTGTTCAATGGCCGCCACGAACTTTCCAGCGGCTTCGAGGCACTGCGTGCCGCGGAGCTCGAACAATTTGCCCGGGTGTTCTTCAGCAAGCCCGAGCGCACCCGCCTGCATTACGACCTGCATACTGCCATCCGTGGCTCGAAGATCGAGCAGTTCGCCTTGTACCCTTATAAAGAGGGGCGCAAGCATTCGCGCCGCGAGCTGGCCCGCCTGGCGGCAGCCGGCATGGAGGCGGTGCTGTTGCAGAGCAAGTCGTCGATCACCTTCAGTGCCTTCACCTACGAGCAGCTCGATGCCGAGGCATTCACCCTGGAGCTGGGCAAGGCGCGGCCGTTCGGGCAGAACGAGCAGGTCAACCTCGACAGGCTCGAAGAGCGGCTGATTCGCATCATCGAGGGCACTGAGCCTGAGAACGATGGCTCGCTGGACGGGTTGAAGCTGTTCAGCGTTGCCCGCGAGATCATCAAGCACAGTGACAGCTTCCACCTGCACCTGCCGGCGGATATCGAAAACTTCTCCGAGCTGAGCAAGGGCTACCTCTTGGCTGAGGACCTTGCGGAGATGCGCTGGGTGGTCGAGGAGGAGGGCGCGCGAATCATCTTCCCCAATCCCAAGGTCAGGAATGGGCTGCGTGCCGGGATTCTCATCGTCCCCGACTCGGGGCAGCGGTTGGGGTGAATTCGCTGCCGCTATCGCCGGCAAGCCGGCTCCCACAGGTAGGGCACAGCCCTGAGTTTTTGTGGGAGCCGGCTTGCCGGCGATAGGGCCAGAACGGCGACCATTGGATCCCAACAGACCCATTAAAAGTATTTAATTCACCGCCTGTTCCATTTTCCCTTCCCTTGGGCGGTAATTGGCTTGCCAGCGGCAAAAGCCTGCATTTAGCATCCGGTCATGTCTTTTTCGTTTGCTTGAGCTGAAAAGCCGTCCAATCGACGCTTTCTATCGCATAAACACACTGCACCGAGATTGCAGGACCGATATAATGCGGCCCTTTGCCGTCGTTTCGTCGACGTGTTTGCCCAACAGGGCCGCCGTTTCCGTGGAAGAACCTATGAAAAGCGCAGAAATCCGTGAAGCCTTCCTTCGCTTCTTCGAAGAGCAGGGACATACCCGAGTCGCCTCCAGTTCGCTGATCCCGAACAACGACCCGACCCTGCTGTTCACCAATGCCGGCATGAACCAGTTCAAGGACTGCTTCCTCGGCGCGGAGAAGCGTGCCTACACCCGTGCCGTCAGCAGCCAGAAGTGCGTGCGTGCCGGCGGCAAGCACAACGACCTGGAAAACGTCGGCTACACCGCGCGTCACCACACCTTCTTCGAGATGCTGGGCAACTTCAGCTTCGGTGACTATTTCAAGCGCGACGCGATCACCTTCGCCTGGACCTTCCTGACCTCCGACAAGTGGCTGAACCTGCCGAAGGAAAAGCTCTGGGTCACCGTCTACGCCAGCGACGACGAAGCCTACGACATCTGGACCAAGGAAGTCGGCGTGCCGGCCGAGCGCATGGTGCGCATCGGTGACAACAAAGGCGCCCCATACGCCTCCGACAACTTCTGGACCATGGGCGACACCGGCCCGTGCGGCCCGTGCACCGAGATCTTCTACGACCACGGCGCCGACATCTGGGGCGGCCCACCCGGCTCGCCGGAAGAAGATGGCGACCGCTACATCGAGATCTGGAACAACGTCTTCATGCAGTTCAACCGCACCGCCGATGGCGTGCTGCACCCGCTGCCAGCGCCGTCGGTGGACACCGGCATGGGCCTGGAGCGCATCAGTGCGGTCATGCAGCACGTGCACTCGAACTATGAGATCGACCTGTTCCAGAACCTGCTGTCCGCTGCGGCCAAGGCCATCGGCTGCAGCAACGACGGCCAGGCTTCGCTGAAAGTGGTCGCCGACCACATCCGTTCCTGCGGCTTCCTGATTGCCGACGGCGTGCTGCCGTCCAACGAAGGCCGCGGCTACGTGCTGCGCCGCATCATTCGTCGCGCCTGCCGCCACGGCAACAAGCTGGGCGCCAAGGGCAGCTTCTTCTACCAGATCGTCGCCGCCCTGGCGGCCGAGATGGGCGAGGCCTTCCCTGAGCTCAAGAGCCAGCAGGCGCACATCGAGCGCGTGCTCAAGGCTGAAGAAGAGCAGTTCGCCAAGACCCTGGAGCAGGGCCTGCGCATCCTCGAGCAGGACCTGGCCCAGCTCAAGGGCAACGTGGTGCCTGGTGACGTGGTGTTCAAGCTGTACGACACCTATGGCTTCCCCATGGACCTGACTGCCGACATCGCCCGCGAGCGCGAGCTGACCATCGACGAGGCCGGCTTCGAGCGCGAGATGGACGCCCAGCGTGAGCGTGCACGTTCCGCCAGCGCCTTCGGCATGGACTACAACAGCCTGGTCAAGGTCGACACCGCGACCGACTTCCTCGGCTACGAGGCCACCGAAGGCCAGGGCAAGATCATCGCCCTGTACAAGGATGGCCAGTCGGTCGACCAGCTGGGTGAAGGCGAAGAGGGCGTGGTCGTGCTCGACCGCACGCCGTTCTACGCCGAATCCGGTGGCCAGGTCGGCGACAGCGGCTACCTGCAGGCCGGTGCTGCGCGCTTCGACGTGCGCGACACCACCAAGACCGGCGGCGCTTTCCTGCACCACGGCGTGGTGGCCAACGGTGCGCTGGTCATCGGCTCGCCGGTCGAGGCCAAGGTCGATGCCCAGGTGCAGCACGCCACCTCGCTGAACCACTCCGCCACCCACCTGCTGCACGAAGCGCTGCGCCAGGTGCTGGGCGACCACGTGCAGCAGAAGGGCTCGCTGGTCGACAGCCAGCGCCTGCGTTTCGACTTCAGCCACTTCGAAGCGGTGAAGCCGGAGCAGATCAAGGCACTGGAAGACATCGTCAACCGCGAAGTGCGCAAGAACACCCCGGTGGAAACCGAAATCACCGATATCGAAACCGCCAAGCGCAAGGGCGCCATGGCCCTGTTCGGCGAGAAGTACGGTGACACCGTGCGCGTGCTGAGCATGGGCGTCGATTTCTCCGTCGAGCTGTGCGGCGGTATCCACGCCAAGCGCACCGGCGATATCAGCCTGTTCAAGATCATCAGCGAAGGCGGCGTGGCCTCGGGCGTGCGCCGTATCGAAGCGGTCACCGGCGAAGCGGCGCTGGCCTACCTGAACGCTGCCGAAGAGCAGGTCAAGGAAGCGGCGCAACTGGTCAAGGGCAACCGTGACAACCTGATCGACAAGCTGTCGGCGGTGCTCGAGCGCAACCGTCAGCTGGAGAAGCAGCTGGAACAGCTGCAGGCCAAGGCCGCCAGCGCCGCCGGGGATGATCTCTCCAACGCGGCTGTTGAGGTCAAAGGTGCCAAGGTGCTTGCCGCCCGCCTCGACGGGCAGGATGGCAAGGCCCTGCTGGCGCTGGTCGATCAGCTGAAGAACAAGCTCGGCCACGCAGTGATCCTGCTGGGCAGCGAGCATGAGGGCAAGGTCGTGCTGGTGGCCGGCGTGACCAAAGACCTCTCCAGCCAACTCAAGGCTGGCGACCTGATGAAACAAGCCGCAGCAACAGTGGGTGGCAAGGGCGGTGGCCGTCCGGACATGGCCCAGGGTGGTGGCGTCGACGTCGCTGCGCTGGACCAGGCCCTGGCGCTGGCCGTGCCGTTCGCAGAGCAGGGACTTTGAGATGACGGGGCGGCGGTCTAGTCGCCGCCCCGTCATGTTGGATGGTTTTTTTGGGGCCCTGTATGGGCTGAGGCACCATTGAAATGGCGTTGATCGTACAGAAATTTGGCGGCACCTCTGTCGGTTCCATCGAGCGGATCGAGCAGGTTGCCGACAAGGTCAAGAAACACCGTGAGGCGGGCGACGACCTGGTGGTCGTGCTGTCGGCCATGAGCGGCGAAACCAACCGCCTGATCGACCTGGCCAAGCAGATTACCGACCAGCCGGTTCCGCGCGAGCTGGATGTGATCGTGTCCACCGGCGAGCAGGTCACCATTGCCCTGCTGGCCATGGCCCTGATCAAGCGTGGCGTGCCGGCGGTGTCCTACACCGGCAACCAGGTGCGCATTCTCACCGACAGCTCGCACAACAAGGCGCGCATCCTGCAGATCGACGACCAGAAGATTCGCGCCGACCTCAAGGCCGGGCGCGTGGTGGTGGTGGCAGGTTTCCAGGGCGTCGACGAGCACGGCAGCATCACCACCCTTGGCCGGGGTGGCTCCGACACCACCGGCGTGGCCCTGGCGGCCGCGCTCAAGGCTGACGAGTGCCAGATCTACACCGACGTCGATGGCGTCTACACCACCGACCCGCGTGTCGTGCCCCAGGCGCGCCGCCTGGAGAAGATCACCTTCGAAGAGATGCTGGAAATGGCCAGCCTCGGCTCCAAGGTGCTGCAGATCCGTTCGGTGGAGTTCGCCGGCAAGTACAACGTTCCGCTGCGCGTGCTGCACAGCTTCAAGGAGGGTCCGGGTACCCTCATTACCATTGATGAAGAGGAATCCATGGAACAGCCGATCATTTCCGGTATCGCCTTCAACCGTGATGAAGCCAAGCTGACCATTCGCGGCGTGCCGGACACCCCGGGCGTCGCCTTCAAGATCCTCGGCCCGATCAGCGCGTCGAACATCGAAGTGGACATGATCGTGCAGAACGTTTCGCACGATAACACCACCGACTTCACCTTCACCGTGCACCGCAACGAGTACGAGAAGGCCCACGCCGTGCTGGAAAACACCGCGCGCGAGATCGGTGCCCGTGAAGTGAGTGGCGACATCAACATCGCCAAGGTTTCGATCGTCGGCGTTGGCATGCGCTCCCACGCGGGCGTTGCCAGCCGCATGTTCGAAGCCCTGGCCAAGGAGAGCATCAACATCCAGATGATCTCCACCTCCGAAATCAAGGTTTCGGTCGTGATCGAAGAGAAGTACCTGGAGCTGGCCGTTCGCGCGCTGCACACCGCGTTCGAGCTTGACGCTCCGGCCCGACAGGGCGAGTAAGGCCTTGCCAGAAGGGCGCGGCTTAGCCGCGCCCTTCGCGTTTCTGGCTGTCGCGCAGGCCCTGTCCTGCCGGCGTGGTGGCCAACCGGGCCTGGAGCTGTCGTCCGCAGCCGTGGCCCGTCATTCCAAGACTGTTATCCCTGAATGTTTTGCGTAAGGAGAAAGCTATGTTGATTCTGACTCGTCGGTGCGCCGAGAGCCTGATCATTGGAGACGGCGAGATCACCGTGACGGTGCTTGGCGTCAAAGGCAACCAGGTGCGTATCGGCGTCAGCGCGCCCAAGGAAGTGGCCGTTCACCGCGAGGAAATCTACCTGCGGATCAAGAAAGAGAAGGATGAAGAGCCAAGCCTTTAATTTTTTTGAAGTTTTTTTCAAAAAAAGGGTTGCAAACGAGGAAGAGCCTGTTTAATATTCGCCTCGTGTTGCGGTGAGGTGGCCGAGTGGCCGAAGGCGCTCCCCTGCTAAGGGAGTATACCTCATAAGGGTATCGGGGGTTCGAATCCCCCCTTCACCGCCATTATTCGCTTAGGGCGCTGTAATCGGTAAGAACGCTAAGTCGTTGAAGTTAAACGAAAAAGTTCTTGCAAAAATGTTTCAGCGAACTATTATGCGCGGCAAGACACGGACTCATAGCTCAGCTGGATAGAGTACTCGGCTACGAACCGAGCGGTCGCAGGTTCGAATCCTGCTGAGTCCGCCATTTTTGAAGTGGCTTTGCTTGCAAGGCTGCTTCAAACCAACCAGTGGTAACCTGGTCTAAAACTACCAACCACGGACTCATAGCTCAGCTGGATAGAGTACTCGGCTACGAACCGAGCGGTCGCAGGTTCGAATCCTGCTGAGTCCGCCACTTTTGAAGTGGTTTTGCTTGCGAAGGCACTTCAACCCACCAGTGGTAATCTGGTCTAAAACTACCAACCACGGACTCATAGCTCAGCTGGATAGAGTACTCGGCTACGAACCGAGCGGTCGCAGGTTCGAATCCTGCTGAGTCCGCCACTTTTGAAGTGGCTTTGCTTGCAAAGGCATTTCAACCCACCAGTGGTAACCTGGTCTAAAACTACCAACCACGGACTCATAGCTCAGCTGGATAGAGTACTCGGCTACGAACCGAGCGGTCGCAGGTTCGAATCCTGCTGAGTCCGCCATACATCAAGAAGCCCGCTCATTTGAGCGGGCTTTTTGTTTTCTGTTTTCACTGAATTCTCGGTGATGCCTGACTAGACTGCAAAGTAACCGGCCCAGCCATCTTTCGCGCGGCGGATGTGTTCTTTGCTTGGCACCCTGCGTCGCACTGTTGGCTTCGAGCGTTGTCCTAGCTTTATCGCGCAAACGATTGTTCTGGCCAAAATTTTAAGCGATCTGACAGCTTAGGCAGTGTATGATTGCGCCCGTCAGCCCCGCCGGGGCTTGTGGAATCCCACCATGGACTTACCCAGTAGTTACTCCTTAACAAGTTTTATACAGATTGATCTGACCGATTGATTCTCCCGGCGTGCTCCGCTGCTGGGAGTGGAGTTCGCCTATGACTGAAGTAGAAGTAAAGAAAGCTCAAGAGAGCCTGCAGGATCGTCTGGCCCAGGTGGTCGAACTGTTGCAGCGCCAGCGCGTGGTAGAGGACCTGACCCACCGTCAGGAAGGTCATCACCATGACCGGGTGGAAAGCCTCGTCCACCGTCAGAATCTCGTCGAGCTGCAGCGCAAGCTCGATGACCTGCACCCTGCAGACGTCGCCTATATCCTCGAAGCCTTGCCCCTGGAAGACCGCCTGACGGTCTGGCAGCTGGTGCGCTCGGATCGCGACGGCGACATCCTCCTCGAAGTATCCGACGCCGTCCGCCAATCGCTGATCGCCGACATGGACGATCACGAAATCCTCGCTGCGGCGAAGGAAATGGACGCCGACGAACTGGCCGACCTGGCGCCCGAGCTGCCGCGTGACGTCGTTCACGAGCTGATGGAAAGCCTCGATGCCCAGCAGCGTGAGCGCGTGCGCTCGGCGTTGAGCTACGACGAGGAGCAGATCGGTGCGCTGATGGACTTCGAGATGGTCACCATCCGCGAAGATGTCAGCCTCGAAGTGGTGCTGCGCTACCTGCGCCGCCTGAAGGAATTGCCCAACCACACCGACAAGCTGTTCGTGGTCGACTACGACGGCATCCTCAAGGGCGTGCTGCCGATCAAGCGCCTGCTGGTCAACGACCCGGAGAAGAAGGTAGCGGAGGTCATGGCGACCGACCCGGTATCCTTCCACCCCGAGGAAGATGCCTACGACGCGGCTCAGGCTTTCGAGCGTTACGACCTGGTATCGGCGCCGGTGGTAGACAAGAGCGACCGCTTGATCGGCCGCCTGACCATCGATGAAATGGTCGACCTGATTCGTGAGGAGAGCGAAAGCGAAGTCCTCAACATGGCCGGTCTGCGCGAAGAAGAAGACATCTTCGCCTCGGTCTGGCGTTCGCTGCGCAACCGTTGGGCCTGGCTTGCCATCAACCTGATTACCGCCTTTGTGGCGTCGCGCGTGATTGGCCTGTTCGAGGGCTCGATCGAGAAGCTGGTGGCATTGGCAGCCTTGATGCCGATCGTTGCCGGTATCGGCGGCAACTCCGGTAACCAGACCATCACCATGATCGTTCGCGCCATGGCGCTGGACCAGGTGTCGCCGGGCAATACCAGCCGCCTGATGCGCAAGGAGCTGGCGGTGTCGCTGCTCAATGGCCTGATCTGGGGTGGGGTGATCGGTGCGGTGGCGTTCTGGTTGTATGGCAGTTGGTCGCTGGGCCTGGTGATGACTGCGGCGATGACCTTGAACCTGCTGCTGGCAGCCTTCATGGGCGTGTTGATCCCGATGACCCTGACCCGCCTGGGCCGCGACCCGGCGATGGGCTCGAGCGTGATGATCACGGCCGTGACCGACAGTGGCGGCTTCTTCATCTTCCTGGGCCTGGCCACCATCTTCTTGCTGTAACCCCGGGTCGCCGGCTTGCCGGCGACAAGGCCGCGACAGACCCATAAAAAAAGCCAGCTTGCGCTGGCTTTTTTGTGCTCGCTACACGCCTCAGGAGGCGTCGGCGGCCATTTCCACGTCGTGAGCGATGAGGGCCACCAGTGCGTTTTGCTGTCGGTGGGAGAGCTGGCGGAAGCGCTGCAGCAGCTCACGCTCGTGCAGCGACA
>NZ_DJTF01000068.1:0-11392 GCF_002438125.1 Pseudomonas sp. UBA6315 | reverse complement strand
TACGCCTGCAACAACTGACTGTATGGCTCGATGAACAGCTCGATCAGCTTTTCCGCGACAACGCCTGGGGCGAGGTGCCCGAGGGCAGCCTGACCGCCGCCAGCAGCGATGCGAGCTTCCGCCGCTACTTCCGCTGGCAGGGCGCAGGGCGCAGCTTCGTGATCATGGATGCACCACCGCCCCAGGAAAATTGCCGACCATTCGTCGCCATCGACCACCTGCTGGCGAGCGCTGG
Source organism: Pseudomonas sp. UBA6315 (assembly GCF_002438125.1). Lineage (NCBI taxonomy): Bacteria > Pseudomonadati > Pseudomonadota > Gammaproteobacteria > Pseudomonadales > Pseudomonadaceae > Pseudomonas > Pseudomonas sp. UBA6315. The sequence goes on along the minus strand of NZ_DJTF01000068.1, from coordinate 11,157 downwards.
CGTGCATGTGCCACAAATCCATGCGCAAGACCTGGAGCGCGGCTTCCTGCTGCTGGGCGACCTGGGCCACCAGACATACCTTGACATCATCGATGCCGATAACGCCGACGCCTTGTTCGCCGACGCCATCGCCGCGCTGCTGGCGTTCCAGCGCCTGCCGATGGACGCTGCGCTGCCCAGCTACGATGACGCCCTGCTGCGCCGCGAGGTCGAGCTGTTCCCTGAGTGGTACGTTGGCCGCGAGCTTGGCAAGGCCCTCGACGACGCGCAGAAAGCCACCTGGCAACGCGTCAGCCAGCTGCTGATCGACAGCGCCCTGGCCCAGCCCAAGGTGCTGGTTCACCGCGACTACATGCCGCGCAACCTGATGCAGAGCAGCCCCAACCCCGGCGTGCTGGACTTCCAGGACGCGGTCTACGGCCCTGTCACCTACGACATCACCTGCCTGTTCAAGGACGCCTTCCTCAGCTGGCCCCAGGCCCGCGTCGAAGGCTGGCTGCGCAACTACTGGGGCCAGGCGCTGGCCGCCGGAATCCCGGTGCAGCCTGAGTTCGAGGATTTCCAGCGCGCCAGCGACCTGATGGGCGTGCAGCGCCACCTGAAAGTGATCGGCATCTTCGCCCGCATCTGCCACCGCGATGGCAAGCCGCGCTACCTGGCCGACGTGCCGCGTTTCTTCGCCTATATAGATGAAGTGATCAGCCGCCGCCCCGAGCTTGCGGAGCTGGGCCAGCTGATCGCCGAACTCAAGGCCGGAGCGCGTGCATGAAAGCGATGATCCTGGCGGCAGGCAAGGGCGAGCGCATGCGCCCGCTCACGCTGCATACCCCCAAACCGCTGGTGCCGGTCGCCGGCCAGCCGTTGATCGAGTACCACCTGCGCGCCCTGGCGGCGGCCGGGGTGACTGAGGTTGTGATCAACCATGCCTGGCTTGGCCAGCAGATCGAAGACCACCTGGGCGATGGCAGCCGTTTCGGCCTGAGCATCCGCTATTCGCCAGAGGGCGAACCCCTGGAAACCGGGGGCGGGATCTTCAAGGCGCTGCCGCTGCTGGGCGAGGCGCCGTTCCTGCTGGTCAATGGCGATGTCTGGACCGATTACGACTTCACCCGCCTGAAGGCGCCGTTGCAGGGCCTGGCGCATCTGGTGCTGGTGGATAACCCGGGCCATCACGGGCGCGGCGATTTCCGCCTGCTGGGCGAGCGGGTGGTGGACGGCGACGATGCGCCCGGCACCCTGACCTTCAGCGGCCTGTCGGTGCTGCATCCGGGCTTGTTCGAAGGCTGCCGGCCAGGTGCGTTCAAGCTGGCGCCGCTGTTGCGCCAGGCGATGCAGGCGGGCCAGGTGAGCGGCGAGCATTACCGCGGCCACTGGGTCGATGTCGGCACCCTGGAGCGCCTGGCCGAGGCCGAGCGCCTGATCGGCGAGCGCGCCTGAGATGTGGTGGCCAGGCACGGTGATCGGGCTGGGTGCGGGTTTTGCCGTTGCCAGCATTCCCGGTGCATTGCTCGGCGCGTTGCTGGGCCAGGCCATGGACCGGCGCCTGCGCGTGCAGGGCTGGGCAGACATGCGCGAGCGCCTGGGCGGGCGCTCGGCCCTGCGTGACGAGGAGTTGTTGTTCGTGCTGCTCGGGCGCCTGGCCAAGAGCGATGGGCGGGTCGCCGAGCAGCATATCCAGCAGGCCCGCCAGGAAATGGTGCGCCTGGACATGGCCGAGGCGCAGCGCTTGCGTGCGATTGCCGCATTCAACCGCGGCAAGGCCGGCAAGGACCGGCTGGGCGCGCACTTGCGGCGTATCCGCCTGCAGCCGCATGCCGCCGAAGGCACCTTGCGCGCGTGCTGGCGCATGGCCTGGGCCGATGGCAAGGCCGGCCAGCATGAGCGCGAGCTGCTGCTGGAGTGGGGGCAGAAACTGGGGCTGAGCCGGCGCCAGGTACAGGCCATGTCGCTGGAGTATGAGCCGCGCAAGGCCCCGGTGGCCTCTGGCGTCATGACCTATGCCGCGGCGCTGCGGCTGCTGGCGGTCGAGGCGGATACCGATGGCGACCGGGTCAAGCAGGCCTATCGCCGCCTGGTCAGCCGGCACCACCCGGACAAGCTGGCCGGGACCGGGGCCAGCGAAGCGCAAGTGCGCGAGGCCACCGAGCGGACCCGGGAGTTGCATCAGGCCTACGCGTTGATCCGCAAGCGGCGGGGGCTGTGAGGGCCCTATCGCCGGCAAGCCGGCTCCCACAAGGATCCAACAGCCGCCAGGATCAGTGTGGGAGGCGGCTTGCCGGCGATAGGCGCCGCGCGGTCTATTCCTGCGGCACCATCCACCCACGCACGCGGCGGAACAGCTGCTCCTGCTCGGCGCCCAGGTTGCCCGGCATGGCAATCAGCGACAGCTGCTTGTACTGGCTGTCCTTCTGCCGCTTGCTGGCCTGCAGGCGCAGCTCGGCGGCCTTGCGGTCGCTGCTGCGGGTGGCGTAGTAGAGGTCGGCGGCCGGCACTTTGAGGGTCGGCGCCAGGCTTTCCAGGTCATGCTCGACCCGCGCCGGGGTCTGCGCCGCAATCATCACCAGTTTCTGCACCTGCGCGGGCTGTTTCTCGCTCAGGTAGCGCGCAGCCCAGTACGCACCACTGCCATGGCCGATCAGCACGATGCTGCGTGAGTTGTGCTGCTGGGCATAGGCGACGGCGGCATCGAGGCGGGCGAAGATGCGTTCGGCGTCGGCCTGGTCGTTCTGCTCGCTGGCTTGTTCGGCGTCGGTGCCCTGCGCGGCGTCGCCATCGGCCGCCGTGGCCTGGGCGATGTTGGCGTTGGCGTCGGCCGGGGTGTCCTTGGCCGGCGCCGTCTCGCCCTTGTCTTTTTGCGGCTCGGCGGCCGGCTTGCTTTCCACCCGCGCCTGCGGGCTGTCGGCAAGCAGGTCGGGCAGGCTCAGGCTCAGGCTGTGCCAGCCGATATCGGGGAACTTGCGCCGCAGCGGGCCAACCGCGTTCGGCCAGTCGGCGTTCTCGCCGGCACCCGGGACGATAATCACCGCGCCTTGCGGGTCGCTGTCGTTGGCGGGTTTCCACAACGCCAGGAAGCTTTCGTTGCCGGCCTGCAAGGTCTCTTGCTCGGCCTTGGGCACCAGGCGCTCCAGGGCCTGCGCATCTTCCTGGCTACGTTCCAGCAGGGGCGGTCGCGGCTCTGCCGCCGCGCTTGCCTCGGCGGCTGCGGGTTGTTTTTCGGCGTCGGCGGCCAGGGCGCCGAGGGGCAGGAGCGAGGCGAGGCAGCACATTGCCAGCGTCGTGCGATAAAGTGTCAACATGGATCAACCCAAGGCCAGAATAATACCGGCAGCCTAATAGTATTTGCCCGTGACGGCCATGCTGCAGGGCCGCCCTTGCCAAGACGAGCGTGTGAATGAAGCGATTGCGTCGCCTGTGGGTTATCGGCTGCTTGTTGCTGCCCTTGATCGCCTTGGCAAGGCCGCAAGCCCCGCCAGCGGTCGCGCTCGAGCCTGCCCAGCAGCAATGGCTGGACAGCCACCGCAGCCTGCGCGTGGGCCTGGTGCTGCAGGCGCCCTATGCCCAGTTCGACCGCCGCCTGCAGCAGCTCTACGGGGCCAACGTGGAGCTGGTGAACGGGTTGGCCCGGGCGCTCGATCTGGACCTGACCTGGCGCAACTTCAGCGACCAGGCCAGCCTCGAGCATGCCCTGCAGGCCGGCGAAATCGACTTCGCCCCGGGCCTGACCCAGACCCCCGCCAGCCTGCGCAAATGGCTGTTCAGCGACCCGTACATGCGCGTGCCGCAACTGGTGGTGGGCCCACGCACCGGGGCAATGGCCGTGGAGCTGGAAAAGCTCGATGCCGACCAGCGTGTCGCGGTGCGCATGCCCAGCGTGCTGGCCGACTACTTGCGCGGCAACTACCCCAACCTCAACCTGCAGGGCGTGCCCACTGAGCGCGAGGCCTTGCAGTGGGTGATCGGCGGCCAGGCCAGCCTTGCGGTGCTCGATGAGGCCCAGCTCAGCCGGCTGTCGCGGGAAAGCGAGTTCAGCGAGCTGGTGGTGGTGGGTGACATCGGCCTGCCGCAGTTGCTGCGGGTAGGCTCGCGGCGTGACTGGCCGATGCTGGCCGATGTGCTCGAACGCGGCCTGCAGGCCATGCCGGCCAAGGAGCTGGAGCAGCTGCACCAGCGCTGGCTGCAACCCAGGTACCCGCGCCTGAGCGAGTCGGCCGGCTTCTGGCAGAACCTGGCCTTGCTGTTCGGCCTGCTGCTGTTGTGCGCCCTGGCCACCCTGGTATGGCAGCGCCGCCAGCAGCGCCAACTCGAGCGCAGCCTGTTGTCAGCCAGGGAAACGCTGGCCGAGCGGCAGGTGCGTGAAGAAGCGCTGCGCCTGAGCCAGTTCGCCATCGACCAGAGCACCGTTGGCATCCTCTGGGTCAGCTGGGACAGCCATGTGCGTTACGCCAACCATGCGGTGGAGCGCATGCTCGGCTACGCCGAAAGCGAACTGCTCGAACGCCCGTTGATCGACTTCGAACCCAACCTTGGCATGGACCGCTGGCTGCAGTTGTGGAAAGGCGCGCGCACCGGGGAGGGCGGGGCGCAGCAGTTCGAGACGCACTGCCTGCGCGCCGATGGCAGTACCTTGCCGGTGGAGTTGTCGCTGAGCTTCCTGCGCTTTCGCGATGCCGAGTACCTGGTGGTCTACCTCGCCGACGTGACCGAACGCCACCGCGCCCTGGCGGCGCTGCGTGAAAGCGAGGCGCGGCTCAAGGGCATTGCCGGCAACGTGCCGGGCCTGGTGTTTCGCCTGGAGCCGGCCCCTGCCGAAGGTGAGCCGGAGTTCCCCTACATAAGCGAAGGCAGCGAGGCGCTGGTCGGCTACAGCCCAACGCAGATCCAGCACCCGCAGATGGGCCTGCGCAACCTGGTGCACCCCCAGGACCGCGCCGATTATCACCAGGTGCAGGACCTGGCCATTGCCAGCGGCCAGGATTGGTCATGGCAGGGGCGCATCCTGACCCGCGAGGGCGAGCAGCGCTGGGCGGACATCAAGGCCAGTGCCCGGCACCTGGCCAATGGCCGGGTGGTGTGGGACGGCGTGGTCTGGGACATCACCCAGGGCAAGCGCGCCGAGCTGGCGCTGGGCAAGTCCCAGGAGCAGCTGCGCGAGCTGTCGGCGCACCTGGAGAGCGTGCGCGAGGAAGAAAAAGCCCGCATCGCCCGCGAAGTGCACGATGAACTCGGCCAGATGCTGACGGTGCTCAAGCTCGAAGTGTCGATGTGCGAGCTGGCGTTCGCCGAACTGGACCCGGCGCTGAACGAGCGCCTGGCGAGCATGAAGCGCCTGATTGCCCAGTTGTTCCAGCTGGTGCGCGACGTGGCCACGGCACTGCGCCCGCCGATTCTCGACGCCGGCATCGCCTCGGCCATCGAATGGCAGGCCCGGCGTTTCGAAACCCGCACGCAGATACCTTGCCTGGTACAGGTGCCGGAGCACCTGCCGGCATTGAGCGATGCCAAGGCCACCGGGCTGTTCCGCATCCTGCAGGAGGCGCTGACCAACGTCATGCGCCATGCCCAGGCGCACAGCGTGGAAATCGAGCTGGTGCGCGAAGGCGGTTACTTGCGCATGACCGTCAGCGACGATGGCCGCGGGTTCTGCCACGATCAGCCCAGGCCGGCATCGTTCGGCCTGGTGGGGGTGCGTGAGCGGGTGCTGATGCTCGGTGGCAGCATGCGGCTTGACAGCGAACCAGGCGAGGGCACCAGCCTGAGCGTGGCCATTCCCGTGGATAGAGGAGAGCAAGCGTGATTCGAGTGCTGGTGGCCGAAGACCACACCATCGTCCGTGAAGGCATCAAGCAATTGATCGGCCTTGCCAAGGATATGCAAGTGGCCGGGGAGGCCGGCAATGGCGAGCAGTTGCTGGAGACCTTGCGCCATACCCCGTGCGAGGTGGTGTTGCTGGACATCTCCATGCCCGGGGTCAACGGCCTCGAGGCCATCCCGCGGATTCGCGCGCTGGACAACCCCCCGGCGATCCTGATGTTGTCCATGCACGACGAGGCGCAGATGGCCGCCCGTGCGCTCAAGGCCGGCGCCGCCGGCTATGCCACCAAGGACAGCGACCCGGCCTTGCTGCTTACGGCGATCCGCCGGGTGGCGGGCGGCGGGCGCTACATCGACCCGGCGCTGGCCGACCGCATGGTGTTCGAAGTCGGCCTGACCGAAACCCGCCCGCTGCACACGCTGCTGTCGGAGCGCGAGTTCTCGGTGTTCGAGCGCCTGGCCCAGGGCGCCAACGTCAACGACATCGCCCAGCAACTGGCGCTGTCGAGCAAGACCATCAGCACCCACAAGGCGCGCTTGATGCAGAAGCTCAAGGTCAACTCGCTGGCGGAGCTGGTGAAATACGCCATGGAGCACAAGCTGGTGTGACTGTTCTGATTGCGACATGCCTTGCCGCTGACGCTGGGCAGATGCTGTGGGAGCGGGCTTGCCCCGCGAACCAGGGCGAAGCCCTGGCCATACACCGCTTGTGCCTGGGCCGGCCCTTTCGCGGGGCAAGCCCGCTCCCACAGGGTGGTGTGGTGTATTCGAAGTCCATTCCAAATCCGTCATTGTTGTAGGGCAATCCCTACACGCAATCTTCCACCCGGATGATGGCATTCTCTCTTCAGCCCCGATTTCCGGGCGCTTGCGCCTGCTCTAGTCTTTTGCCACGCAGTCATCCAACAAGAAGGTGCAGGCATGAGCGAGGCGAATTCGAATGCGGCCACTGGCGAAACGCTGGTCAGCTTCCGTGGTGTGCAGAAGAGCTACGACGGCGAATCGCTGATCGTCAAAGACCTCAACCTGGACATTCGCAAAGGTGAATTCCTCACCTTGCTCGGGCCCTCCGGCTCGGGCAAGACCACTAGCCTGATGATGCTCGCCGGTTTCGAGACCCCCACCGCCGGTGAAATCCAGCTGGCGGGGCGTTCGATCAACAACGTGCCGCCGCACAAGCGCGACATCGGCATGGTGTTCCAGAACTACGCGCTGTTCCCGCACATGACGGTGGCCGAGAACCTGGCCTTCCCCTTGAGCGTGCGCAACCTGAGCAAGACCGACATCAGCGAGCGGGTCAAGCGGGTGCTCAACATGGTCCAGCTCGACGCCTTCGCCAAGCGCTACCCCGGGCAATTGTCCGGCGGCCAGCAGCAGCGCGTGGCCCTGGCTCGCGCCCTGGTGTTCGAACCGCAGCTGGTGCTGATGGACGAGCCGCTCGGCGCCCTCGACAAGCAACTGCGCGAACACATGCAGATGGAGATCAAGCACATCCACCAGCGCCTCGGCGTGACCGTGGTGTACGTGACCCACGACCAGGGCGAGGCGCTGACCATGTCCGACCGCGTGGCGGTGTTCCACCAGGGCGAGATCCAGCAGATCGCCGACCCGCGCACGCTTTATGAAGAGCCACGCAACACCTTCGTCGCCAACTTCATCGGCGAGAACAACCGCATCAACGGCACCCTGCTGGCCAGCGATGGCAAGCGCTGCCAGGTGCAGCTGGCGCGCGGCGAGCGGGTCGAGGCGCTGGCGGTGAATGTCGGCCAGGCCGGGGAGCCGGTGACCTTGTCGATCCGCCCCGAGCGCGTGCGCCTCAATGGCCACAGCCAAAGCTGCGTCAACCGCTTCTCTGGCCGCGTGGCCGAGTTCATCTACCTGGGCGACCACGTGCGCGTGCGCCTGGAGGTCTGCGGCAAGGCCGACTTCTTCGTGAAGCAGCCGATTGCCGAGCTCGACCCGGCGCTGGCCGTGGGCGATGTGGTACCGCTGGGCTGGGAGGTGGAGCACGCGCGCGCGCTCGATCCGATTGCCGAAGCCCACTGATGGATTGCTTCACCAACCCTGTACTGTGGAGAGAATAATAATGCGCAAGCAGTTGAAACTGACCGCCCTGGCCCTTGGTCTGTTCGCCGCCGGCCAGGCCATGGCAGCGGACCTGACCGTGGTTTCTTTCGGTGGCGCCAACAAGGCAGCCCAGGTCAAGGCGTTCTACGAGCCTTGGGAAAAGGCCGGCAAGGGCAAGATCGTCGCGGGCGAGTACAACGGTGAAATGGCCAAGGTCAAAGCCATGGTCGATGTCAAAAGTGTTGACTGGAATCTGGTTGAAGTAGAGTCGCCAGAGCTGGCCCGTGGTTGCGACGAAGGCATGTTCGAAGAGCTCGACCCGGCCCTGTTCGGCAAAGAAAGTGACTATGTGAAGGGCGCCATCCAGCCATGCGGCGTGGGCTTCTTCGTCTGGTCCACGGTACTGGCCTACAACGCCGACAAGCTCAAGACCGCGCCTACCAGCTGGGCCGATTTCTGGGACACGAAAAAATTCCCAGGCAAGCGCGGCCTGCGCAAAGGCGCCAAGTACACCCTCGAATTCGCCCTGATGGCAGATGGCGTGGCGCCGAAGGACGTTTATCAAGTGCTGGGCACCAAGGAAGGCCAGGACCGCGCCTTCAAGAAACTCGACGAACTCAAGCCCAGCATCCAGTGGTGGGAAGCCGGCGCCCAGCCGCCGCAGTACCTGGCCTCGGGTGACGTGGTCATGAGCTCGGCCTACAACGGCCGCATCGCTGCGGTGCAGAAGGAAAGCAACCTGAAGGTGGTATGGAACGGCGGTATCTACGACTTCGACGCCTGGGCCATTCCGAAAGGCGCCAAGAATAAGGAAGAAGCGGAGAAGTTCATCGCCTTCAGCGTGCAGCCAGAGCAGCAGAAGACCTACTCCGAAAACATCGCCTACGGCCCGGCCAACTCCAAGGCCGTCCCGCTGCTGGCGGATGCGGTGAAGAAGGACATGCCGACCACGCCTGAGAACATCGCCAACCAGGTGCAGATCGACGTGGCCTTCTGGGCCGACAACAGCGAACAGCTGGAGCAACGCTTCAACGCCTGGGCGGCGAAGTAAACGACAGGAGCCGCTGTTGCGGCCCGTCGGCGGCAAGCCGGCTCCCACAGGTGAGGTAGTGTGGGAGCCGGCTTGCCGGCGACAGGCTGCACAGCAGCCCCAAATTCAGCCTGTTTTGCGGAGTTCGCCATGGCCATTGCAATGCCCCTGAACGAAGGCGCAGGTCCAAACCTGAAGCAGCGCCTCAAGCACGCCGAGCGGGTCAACCGCTGGAAGGCGCAGGCGTTGATCGCGCCGCTGGCGCTGTTTCTCCTGCTGGTGTTCCTGGTGCCGATCGCGGCGCTGTTGTACAAGAGCGTCGGCAACCCGGAAGTGGTCGGCGGCCTGCCGCGCACGGTCGAAACCATCGCCCGCTGGGATGGCAAGAGCCTGCCGGGTGAAGAGGTGTACAAGGCCCTGGGCCAGGACCTGGCCGAGTCGCGCAAGAACCAGACCCTGGGCGACCTCTCCAAGCGCCTGAACATGGAACTGGCCGGCTACCGCAGCCTGTTGGCGAAAACCGCGCGGGCGCTGCCGTTCAAGGAAGAGCCGGCCTCATATAAAGATGCCCTGCAGGCGCTCGACGAGCGTTGGGGCGACCCGGCCTATTGGCAGGCGATCCGCCGCAATACCAGTTCGGTGACATCGTTCTACCTGCTGGCGGCGCTCGACCACCGTATCGACGACCTCGGCGAGCTGGCCAAGGCCACGCCCGACCAGGCCATCTACCTGGATATCTTTGCCCGCACCCTGTGGATGGGTGTGGTGATCACGGCCATCTGCCTGGTGCTGGCCTACCCGCTGGCCTACTTGCTGGCCAACCTGCCGACCCGGCAGAGCAACCTCTTGATGATCCTGGTGCTGCTGCCGTTCTGGACTTCCATCCTGGTGCGGGTGGCGGCGTGGATCGTGCTGCTGCAGTCGGGCGGGCTGATCAACAGTGCGCTGATGGCGATGGGCATCATCGACCAGCCGCTGGAGTTGGTGTTCAACCGCACCGGCGTGTACATCTCGATGGTGCACATCCTGCTGCCGTTCATGATTTTGCCGTTGTACAGCGTGATGAAGGGCATTTCGCCCAGCTACATGCGCGCGGCGATTTCGCTCGGTTGCCACCCGTTCGCCAGCTTCTGGCGGGTGTACTTCCCGCAGACCTACGCAGGTGTGGGGGCCGGTTGCCTGCTGGTGTTCATCCTGGCCATCGGTTACTACATCACCCCGGCGCTGCTCGGCAGCCCCAACGACCAGATGGTCAGCTACTTCGTCGCCTTCTATACCAACACCAGCATCAACTGGGGCATGGCCACCGCGCTGGGCGGGCTGTTGCTGCTGGCGACCGTGCTGCTGTACCTGATCTATAGCTGGCTGGTCGGCGCCAGCCGCCTGCGCCTGAGCTGAGGAGCCTTGTGATGCTTAGCCCATACATGTCGCCCGTGGAGCGGGTGTGGTTCTACAGCCTGCGCATTCTGTGCGGCCTGATTCTGCTGTTCTTGGTGCTGCCGGTGCTGGTGATCGTGCCGCTGTCGTTCAACAGTGGCAGTTTCCTGGTGTATCCACTGCAGGGCTTCTCGCTGCAGTGGTACCACGACTTCTTCGCCTCGGCCGAATGGATGCGGGCGCTGAAGAACAGCATCATCGTCGCCCCGGCGGCGACGCTGCTGGCCATGGTGTTCGGCACCTTGGCCTCGATCGGCCTGACCCGCGGCGACTTCCCGGGCAAGTCGCTGGTGATGGCGCTGGTGATTTCGCCGATGGTGGTGCCGGTGGTGATCATCGGTGTGGCCAGTTACCTGTTCTTCGCCCCGCTGGGCATGGGCAACAGCTTCATCTCGCTGATTCTGGTGCATGCGGTGCTGGGCGTGCCGTTCGTCATCATTACCGTGTCGGCGACCTTGCAGGGCTTCAACTACAACCTGGTGCGGGCGGCTGCCAGCCTGGGCGCCTCGCCGTTGCTGGCGTTCCGTCGGGTGACTTTGCCTTTGATTGCGCCGGGGGTGATTTCCGGGGCGCTGTTTGCCTTTGCCACTTCGTTCGATGAAGTGGTAGTGACGCTGTTTCTGGCCGGCCCGGAGCAAGCGACCTTGCCGCGGCAGATGTTCAGCGGCATTCGCGAGAACCTCAGCCCGACCATTGCGGCGGCGGCGACCTTGCTGATCGCCTTCTCGGTGGTGCTGTTGCTGACCCTGGAGTGGTTGCGCGGGCGTAGCGAGAAGTTAAGGACCCAGCAGCCTGCCTGATTGCTGCTTGCC
>NZ_DJTF01000022.1:0-8636 GCF_002438125.1 Pseudomonas sp. UBA6315 | reverse complement strand
TCGCGGATAAATCCGCTCCTACATTTGTTGCAACGTGCCACGGTCTGTCAGGCCATGGTTGTCCGCCTTTGGTGCCCGCCGAGACATCGTGTCGTACCACCCAGGCTGACAACCATGGCCTATCAGGCATAGGTACGTTGCAACAAATGTGGGAGCGGATTTATCCGCGATGCGCCGCGCGGGCGGCGCTCGATTTCAAAACCGCTAAAAAACCCACGACAAGCACCTCCCCCCGACCCAACCCAAACGAACTTCCCAACCCTGGCCCCGCTCCTAACTGATAACCCCAGCTACCAGCGCCCACGCCATGGACCTCGTCATCGCCCGCCCCGAAGGCCTGTACTGCCCGCCCGGTGATTTCTACATCGACCCCTGGCGCCCGGTGGCACGCGCGATCATTACCCACGGCCATGGCGACCATGCCCGCAGCGGCAATCGCCATTACCTGACGGCCGCCCCCGGCGCCGGCATCCTGCGCAGCCGCCTCGGCCAGGACATCGACCTGCAGACCCTGGCCTACGGCGAGCGCATCCAGCACCACGGCGTCACCCTCAGCCTGCACCCGGCCGGGCATGTGCTGGGCTCGGCGCAAGTGCGCCTGGAGCACCAGGGCGAGGTCTGGGTGGCTTCCGGCGACTACAAGGTCGAACCCGACGGCACCTGCACCCCTTTCGAGCCGGTGCGCTGCCACACCTTCATCACCGAATCGACCTTCGGCCTGCCCATCTACCGCTGGCCCGAGCAGGCGCAAATTTTCGCCGGCATCAACAGCTGGTGGCGCAGCAACCGCGACCAGGGCAAGGCCAGCGTGCTGTTCTGCTACGCCTTCGGCAAGGCGCAGCGGATTCTCCATGGCTTGGACTCAAGCATCGGCCCTATCCTGGTGCACGGCGCGGTCGAACCGCTGAACCGGGTGTACCGCGAAGCAGGCGTACACCTGCCCTCAACACGCTACGCAGGCGACATTCCACGTAACGACCCGCTGATGCGCCAGGCCCTGGTGCTGGCGCCGCCCTCCGCGGCCGGCAGCAGCTGGATGCGCCGCTTCGGTGACTACAGCGACGCCTTCGCCAGCGGCTGGATGCTGCTGCGCGGCACCCGCCGGCGGCGCGGCGTGGACCGCGGCTTCGTGCTCTCCGACCACGCCGACTGGCCCGGGGTGCTGTGGGCCATCGGCCAGACCGGCGCCGAACGGGTGATGGTCACCCACGGCTCGGTCAACGTGCTGGTGCGCTACCTCAATGAACAGGGCCTGGATGCCCGGTCATTCGTCACCGAATACGGCGACGAAGACGACGCACCTGCCACGGAGCCCGAGCCATGAAAGCCTTTGCGGCGCTGTATCTGCGCCTGGATGCGACCACCTCCAGCAACGCCAAGCTCGAAGCCCTGCGCGACTACTTCGCCAGCGCACCGGCCGAAGATGCCGCCTGGGCGGTGTACTTCCTGTCCGGCGGCCGGCCTCGGCAACTGGTGCCAACCCGCCTGTTGCGCGAGCTGACCACGGAACTGGCCGGCCTGCCGGAGTGGCTGTTCGAAGAGAGCTATCAAGCGGTGGGCGACCTGGCAGAAACCATCTCCCTGGTGTTGCCAGAAACCCACCCAGGCAACGACGAGGGCCTGGCCCATTGGGTCGAGGTGCACCTGCTGCCGCTGCGCGGGTTGGCCCCGGAACGCATACGTGAGCGCCTGCCCCCGCTCTGGGCGCAGCTCGACCGGGCAAGCCTGATGCTCTGCCTGAAGCTGATCACCGGCAGCTTTCGCGTCGGCGTGTCGAAACTGCTGGTCACCCGCGCCCTGGCGCAGCTGGCCGGCCTGGACAGCAAACGGGTGGCACAGCGCCTGGTCGGCTATACCGACATCGGCCACCGCCCCACGGCGCAGGCCTACCACAAGCTGATTGCCGCCGAATCGGCCGATGAACACCTACAGCGTGGCGGCCAGCCTTACCCCTTCTTCCTGGCACACGCCCTGCAAGCGCCCACCGAGCAATTCGACGCCTTGCTCGGCCCGCCCAGCGACTGGCAGGTCGAATGGAAGTGGGACGGCATCCGCGCCCAGGTGGTCAAGCGCGAAGGCATGCTGTGGGTCTGGTCGCGCGGCGAAGAACTGGTCACCGAGCGCTTCCCCGAGCTGCACAGCCTGGCCCAGAGCCTGCCGGACGGCGTCGTGCTCGATGGCGAGATCCTGGTCTGGAAACCCGGCGCCAGCAGCGACGCGCTGGCCGTGCAGCCCTTTGCCTTGCTCCAGCAAAGGCTGGGGCGCAAGACCCTGGGCAAGAAGCTGCTGGCCGACGCGCCGGTGATCCTGCAGGCCTACGACTTGCTGGAATGGCAAGGCGAGGACTGGCGCAACCGGCCACAGCATGAACGCCGCCGGCAACTGCAATGGCTGCTCGATAACCACTCGCTGGGCCCGGTACGGCTCTCGCCGCTGCTGCATGGCGACAGCTGGGAAGCGCTCGCCGAGCAGCGCGAGCAGTCACGCAGCCTGGGCGTCGAAGGGCTGATGCTCAAGCAGCGCGAGGCCCTGTACGGCGTGGGGCGGACCAAGGACATGGGCCTGTGGTGGAAATGGAAGATCGACCCGTTCAGCGTCGATGCCGTGCTGATCTACGCGCAACGCGGCCATGGCCGGCGCGCCAGCCTCTACAGCGACTACACCTTTGCCGTGTGGAACGCCCCGGCCGGCACCCCAGAGCGCGCCCTGGTGCCCTTCGCCAAGGCCTATTCGGGGCTCAGCGACGAAGAAATGCGCAAGGTCGATGCCATCATCCGCAAGACCACGGTGGAAACCTTCGGCCCGGTGCGCAGCGTCACCCCGACGCTGGTGTTCGAACTCGGTTTCGAAGGCATTGCCTTGTCCAAGCGGCACAAGAGCGGAATTGCCGTGCGTTTCCCGCGCATGTTGCGCTGGCGCCTGGACAAACCGGTGGAAGAAGCCGACGACCTGGCCACCTTGCAGGCACTGCTGGCCTGATCGCCACGCGGTGAGGCGCGCTGGCCAAATTTATGCTTCTATCTTTGTCGCAGATTGTTTTCGCCACGCCGCCAGGACCACCATGCACCATACGACCCACGACCTACTCTCCCCCGTACCCGGCATCAGCCGCCAGCTGCACAGCTTCCACTTCGGCCCGCGCGGTGGCGCCAAGGTGTATATCCAGGCCTCGCTGCATGCCGACGAACTGCCCGGCATGCTGGTTGCCTGGCACCTCAAGCGCCGGTTCGCCGAACTGGAGCAGCAAGGGCGCCTGCGCCGCGAGATCATCCTGGTGCCGGTGGCCAACCCGGTGGGCCTGGAACAGGTGGTGCTCGACGCGCCGCTGGGGCGTTTCGAGCTGCAGAGCGGCGAGAACTTCAACCGCAAGTTCGTCGACCTTTCCGACAGCATCGGCGACCAGATCGACGGCCACCTGACCCAGGACCCCGCGCACAACCTGGCCCTGATTCGCGAGTACCTGCGCCGTGGCCTCGACGCCCACCCAGCCCGCACGCCCCTGCAATCGCAACGTTTGACCTTGCAGCGGCTGGCCTGCGACGCCGACCTGGTACTGGACCTGCATTGCGATTTCGAAGCCGTCGAACACCTCTACACCACGCCCGAGGCCTGGCCCCAGGTCGAGCCGCTGGCGCGCTACCTGGGCGCCCAGGCCAGCCTGCTGGCCACCGATTCCGGCGGGCAGTCGTTCGACGAATGCTTCAGCCTGGTGTGGTGGCAGCTGCAGCAACGCTTCGGCAAGCGCTACCCGATCCCCCTGGGCAGCGTCGCGGTGACCGTCGAACTACGGGGCCAGGCCGACGTCAGCCATGACCTGGCCACCCAGGACTGCCAGGCCATCCTCGACTACCTGACCCATGCCGGGGTCATCGAAGGCACCCCCGCGCCGCTGCCGCCACTGCCACGCCCGGCCACGCCGCTGGCGGCGGTGGAGCCGGTGTCGGCGCCGCTGGGCGGCTTGCTGGTGTATCACGTGCGGCCCGGCCAGCAGGTCGAGGCTGGGCAACTGATCGCCGAGGTCATCGACCCGATCAGCGACCGCGTCACTGCCGTGCGCGCCGAGCAGCCCGGGCTGCTTTACGCCCGCAGCGTGCGCCGCATGGCCACCGCAGGCATGGTCATCGCCCATCTCGCCGGCGAGCAGGTATGCCGCAGCGGCTACCTGCTGGCCAACTGATTCGGTAAAACCAATACCGCTGGCCAGCGGTCTGTAGAAGCACAGCTCTGCAAGGACCACCGCGCATGCCTGCTTCTACCGACCTTGCCAGCGCCTGGTTCACTGCCCGCGGCTGGAAGCCCTTCGCCTTCCAGCGGCAAGTGTGGGCCGCCATCGGCCGTGGCGAATCCGGGCTGCTGCACGCCAGTACCGGGGCCGGCAAGACCTACGCCGTGTGGCTGGGCGCCCTGCGCGCCTTTGCCGACGCTACCCCTGCCCGCCAACCCGCTGGGCTGCAGGTGCTGTGGATCACCCCCATGCGTGCGCTGGCGGCCGATACCGCCCGTGCCTTGCAAGCCCCGCTGGACGACCTGGGCCTGAACTGGACCGTCGGGGTCCGCAGCGGCGATACCGGCAGCGCGGAACGCGCCCGCCAGGCCCGGCGCCTGCCGAGCACGCTGATCACCACACCCGAGAGCCTGACCTTGCTGCTGACCCGCGCCCAGGCCGAAAACGACTTCGCCAGCCTGCGCCTGGTGGTGGTCGATGAATGGCACGAACTGCTCGGCAACAAGCGTGGCGTGCAGCTGCAGCTCGCCCTCGCCCGCCTGCGCCGCTGGCAGCCCGGCCTGGTGACCTGGGGCCTGTCGGCCACCTTGGGTAACCTGGCCCATGCCCTGCAAGTGCTGCTGCCCCACGGCGGCCAGCTGATACGCGGCCGCCAGGACAAACGCCTGGTGGTCGATACCCTGCTGCCGCCGGCCATCGAGCGCTTTCCCTGGGCCGGCCACATGGGCCTGAAGATGCTCGACCAGGTCGCCCATGAGCTCGATGACTGTGCCAGCAGCCTGGTGTTCACCAATACCCGTGCCCAGGCCGAGTTGTGGTACCAGGCCTTGCTCGATGCGCGCCCCGACTGGGCCGGCCAGATTGCCTTGCACCATGCCTCGTTGGCGCGGGCGACCCGCGACTGGGTGGAGCTGAACCTCAAGCAAGGCACGCTCAAGGCGGTGGTCTGCACCTCCAGCCTCGACCTGGGCGTGGATTTTCTGCCCGTGGAGCGGGTGCTGCAGATCGGCTCGGCCAAGGGCATCGCGCGCCTGATGCAGCGCGCCGGGCGCTCCGGGCACGCGCCGGGGCGGCGCTCGCGCATCACCCTGGTGCCCACCCACAGCCTGGAGCTGGTGGAAGCCGCCGCAGCGCGCGAGGCGCTGGCGGCCGGGCATATCGAGGCGCGCAACTCGCCGCGCCTGTGCATGGACGTGCTGGTCCAGCACCTGGTCAGCATGGCCCTGGGCGCAGGCTTTCGCCCGCCCGAGCTGCTGGCCGAGGTGCGTGATACCTGGGCATTTCGCGACTTGCGCGACAGCCAGTGGCAGTGGGCGCTGGATTTCGTCAGCCATGGCGGCAGTTCGCTCAGCGCCTACCCCGACTACCAACGCGTCGAAGCCCACCCCGACGGCATCTGGCGGGTGGCCAGCGAGCGCCTGGCGCGGCGCCACCGCATGGGCATCGGCACCATCGTCAGTGACGCCAGCCTGCAGCTGAAGTATTGGAGCAAGGGGGGTGGCGGCAAGCACCTGGGTAGCGTCGAGGAAGCCTTCATCGCCCGCCTGCGGCCAGGCGACACGCTGGTTTTTGCCGGGCGCGTGCTGGAGCTGGTGAGGGTCGAGAACATGACGGCCTATGTCCGCCGCAGCACCGCCCGCAAAGCTGCCGTAGCCCGCTGGAATGGCGGGCGCATGCCGCTGTCCAGCGAACTGGCCGATGCGCTGGTCGAGCAACTCGATGGCGCCGCCCATGGCCGCTATGCCAGCCCGGAAATGCGCGCGGTGCGCCCACTGCTGGCGCTGCAGGCTCGCTGGTCGGCGTTGCCCACCACGCAGACGCTGCTGGCCGAGACCTTGGCATCGCGCCAGGGCTCGCATCTGTTTCTCTACCCCTTCGCCGGGCGCATGGCCAACCTTGGGCTGGCCACCCTCATCGCCTGGCGCGTCAGCCGCAATCAACCGCTGTCGGTGTCGATCGCGGTGAGCGACTACGGCTTCGAGCTGCTCAGCCCGAGCCCTGTGGACTGGGCCGCGCACTTGCCTGGCGCGCTATCCAGCGAGAACTTGCTGGAGGATGTATTGGCCAGCCTGAACGCCGGGGAGATGGCCCTGCGGCGTTTTCGCGAAATTGCCCAGATCGCCGGCCTGGTGTTCGGCGGCTACCCTGCGGCGCAAAAAAGCACCCGGCAGATCCAGGCCTCCAGCGGGCTGTTTTTCGAGGTGTTTCGCAAGCACGACGCCAGCAACCTGCTGCTTGGCCAGGCACGCGATGAAGTGCTGCGCGAAGAGCTGGAAATCGAGCGGCTGCAGCGCCAGTTGCACAAGATGAGCCAGCTGCGGCTGGACCTTCAGGCGCTGCAAAGACCAGGGCCGCTGGCCTTCACTTTGCTGGTGGAGGGCATGCGCGAAACCTTGAGCACGGAGAAGCTGGCGGATCGCATCGCGCGCATGGTGGCGGACCTGGAAAAAGCAGCCTCACGCGGCAGCGGCGCGCAATGAACGGTCATCTAGTTGTCGAGCATTGCGGCCAGACCCTATGGCTGCTCGCCGACAAGGCCATCTACTGGCCTGCCCGCCACACATTGCTGGTGGCCGACGTGCATATCGGCAAGGCCGCCAGCTACCGGGCGTTGCACCAGCCGGTGCCGCGGGGCACCACCGAGGCGACCCTGGCGCGGCTGGACGCCCTGCTGGCGGCATACGACTGCAGGCAATTGGTCATCCTTGGCGATTTTATCCATGCGCGCACGGCGCGGGCACCTAACACTCTGGCCAGGCTTCGGGAGTGGCGTAGTCGACACGATGGGCTGCAGATCGTGCTCATTCGCGGCAATCACGACCGCCATGCAGGCGACCCGCCAGCCGAATTGGGCATCGAGGTAATCGACCAACCCTTGCTGCTGGCGCCATTCGCCTTGCAGCACGAGCCGACCGCTCACCCCGAGCACCCGGTGCTGGCAGGCCATGTGCATCCGGTGTACCTGCTGCGCGGGCGAGCACGCCAGAAACTGCGCCTGCCGTGCTTCGTGCTCGATGCCCGGCTCAGCCTGCTGCCGGCTTTCGGCGAATTCACCGGGGGCTACACGGTCGCCCCCGGCGACGAAACGCGGGTTTTCGTCACCGGCGACGGGCAGGTCTGGGCGCTGGGAAGTTGATCACGCCACAGGCGCGGGAGGCGGCTCGTCGGGCCGAATGGGGTCGCCTGGCTCGCTGGGCTCGGGCGGCTGTGGGGTGTCGGGTTCGGGCTGGTGCGGCACGCCCCCGGCCTGCATCGGCAGCGGGTGGGCCAGCAACGACCAAGGCAGCATGCCGACCTGGTTGGGTTGCAGCACCGCGAGTTTCGCGCTGATTGCGGGATGGAGTTTCATTGGCTGCTCCTGACGAGAGCCGATGCGCTTCATGCACATCGGCACGGTTACCTCGTTGGAGTGCCAAAGGCGCAGGGAATTCCCCGCGCTCGTCGGCTCAGGTACGCGGCAGGGTGACGCCGCGCTGGCCCTGGTACTTGCCGCCACGGTCTTTGTAGGACACTTCGCACTCTTCATCGGACTCGAGGAAGAGCATCTGTGCCACACCTTCGTTGGCGTAGATTTTCGCCGGCAGCGTGGTGGTGTTGGAGAACTCCAGGGTCACGTGGCCTTCCCACTCGGGCTCGAGTGGCGTCACGTTGACGATGATGCCGCAACGCGCGTAGGTGCTCTTGCCCAGGCAGATGGTCAGCACGTTGCGCGGAATGCGGAAGTATTCGACGGTGCGGGCCAGGGCGAAGGAGTTCGGCGGGATGATGCAGACATCGCTTTTGACATCGACGAAGCTGCCGGCGTCGAAGTTCTTCGGGTCGACGGTGGCCGAATTGATGTTGGTGAACACCTTGAATTCGTCGGCGCAACGCACGTCGTAGCCGTAGCTGGAGACGCCGAAGGAGATGACCCGGCTGTCGTGCTCGCCGCGCACCTGGCGCTCGACGAACGGTTCGATCATGCCGTGTTCCTGCGCCATGCGGCGAATCCACTTGTCCGATTTGATGCTCATGGCGGGGTGTCCTGAAGGGTTGCGAGGTGAAAAACAAGACGCGCATCTTACCGGTCCCGGCGCCCAAGTTGAAGTTCCGCGCCGTATCCCGCGCCGGACGGGGGTTGCGGCCGCCGCCGATCTGAATTTCATCAAAGGCCATCTTGGAGATTGGCAGGCTGCGGAAAGTGGGTTAAGGTGGCGCCACTGTGCTGCACGTGACACCGAGAATCTCTAGTTTGATGCACGATCCTGATCGGCCCATCGCTGAATTTTCTGCTCTCTTTGCGCTCAGTCCCGGCCAGGGATTTTCCTGACCGTTTTCAACTTTGTCCAAGGAGACAGAAAAATGTCCAACCGTCAATCCGGTGTTGTTAAGTGGTTCAACGATGAGAAGGGCTACGGCTTCATCACCCCTC
>NZ_DJTF01000039.1:0-15869 GCF_002438125.1 Pseudomonas sp. UBA6315 | reverse complement strand
ATATGCAGTCAATGCATTTCTTAAAACTTCTATGCGCTGAATTTTGCACGTATGCATGCAGGCCATGCACGATCTGGCTTGTAGGGTTTTTCTGCAGGCGAAAAAAAACCCGCCGAGGCGGGTTTTCATCAGAGAGGAGGTGTCAGCGGGCGTACATCCCCCACCAGAACACATGCCCGAGCAGGCTGATCTGCTCGTCCTGCATCTGCTGGAAGCTGTAGTCCTCATCGGGGTGTTCATCCCGGTTGAAGCTGCGCAGGCGAATGCCGGTAGGCAGGCGGTAGACCTGTTTCACCCGCAACTGGCCGTTGTGGTTGATGGCATAAAGGTCGCCGTCGATGATGTCACCGATCGAGCACTTGCCGGTGTTGACGCCCACCGTGGCGCCATCGCGCAGCACCGGGAGCATGCTGTTGCCGCGTACCGTCACGCATTTGGCCTGGTCGAACTGCACGCCGTTGTGGCGCAGGCTGCGTTTGCCGAAGCGCAGGCGCGCACGCTCGCTCTCTTCGATGACGAATCTTCCTGATCCTGCTGCCAATTCGACCTCGCGAAGGAAAGGTACCGACACCTCGTCATCCTCGACGGGGGTTTCATCGTCCCACAGGCTGATGTCGTCAAGCTCCGCATGGCCGTGCGCCGGCAGCGCGGCTTCGCGCGACGGGCCAAGCTCGGCACGGCCGCGCAATTGCTCGGTGCTGACGCCGAAGTAGTCGGCGATCTTCGACACGTGCTTGTCCGACGGGTCGATGATCTTGCCGCCGAGAATACGCGACAGGGTGGATTGCGGGACGCCCGTGCGCCGGTGCAGCTCCGTCGGGGACAGGCCGTGGCGGTCGAGCAGTTCTCTGAGTACGGTGGCTACGTTGCGTTTTTGCATAGCGTGCATAATGCAGGCATGCCTAAGGAAATGCAACGCATGCCGGGTCAGTGCGTCTTCAAGCTCTCGCGGGCGATCGTGCTGAACGCGTGTTCATCCTGCCGCCCGAGGCGCGGCAGGCCCTTTGGCCAATCGTTCGACCAATCGAGCGCGTCGAGCTGACGCATCTCCTCGATCGCCGAACGCCACCAGATCACCTTGCAGGCCCGTTGATAATCGTTGCCACCGATGGCGCTGCCGTACAGCAGCTTGCGCCCGACGCCACGCAGTTCGGGCGGCACACGCTTGAGGCGCCACTTCGCAGCAAGGCGCCCCAACCTGGAAGGTACCGGGCGCTGCATCGGCACCTTCAGGGCCTGCTGGCACATGCGCGGCTCGAAGCGGTCGCCACATCGCCCGAAGAAGATCTCCAGGATGGCGTGGATGTACTGTTTCATCGCGAAGTAATGGCTGATCACGCCACGCGCCTGGTTGATCGGCGTACCGTGCAACTCGAACGAAAAGGCAATTTGTTCAATGGTATGCAAGGCCGATGCATAGTGGGTCCAGGCGTCGATGCGCTGGATCGCTCGCTCGGCAACTGCGGCGTTTTCCAGGGCAAAGCCCAGCACGCCACTGTTGCACAGCTGCAAGTCGTCGGCCGGCGCCTCGCCGGACAGCGTCAGGCCACGGGTAAACCCTGCGTAATAAGGGCTTTGTGACGCCTCGGCCCAGCTCATCTCGACTTCATCGACTAGAAAGTGCCCGGCATCCACCTGCTCGAACAGCTTGCTCGGCGCTTTGAGGAAGACGGTGTCGGTGTCGATGAAGACGGTCTTTTGTGCCCAACCGGAGGCATGGGCGATGGCACAGGCCTTGCGCCGATGGGTATAGCCGCCCGTGCCAGTCCAGCCTTCGAGCAGCTGAGCATCCAGCCCCACCACCTCCACCGGCCAGCCCTCAAATGCCTGCGGCTGATCGGTCAGTACCCGGATCACGGGCAGCTCGCCTGGCTTGCTGCGGGCGAGTGCCGTCAGGATGCTGAACTTGGCCTCCAGCTGATAGATGCGCCGTTCGCCGTAAAGAAGGTAGATCAGCTGCTGCTTAACGAAGGGAAGGTTGCCGTGCACTTTCATCACACATCTGCTGGAGCGGGCTCGCCGAGGGGCGCGCATTGTAATGGAGTGCCTGACGCATCACCACAATTGCCCGCACGCCGGGTTGCGCCGCCTGCATCTGGGTGAAAAAGCCTGTACCATTGCCGGTTTCACAATCGCCAACCAGATCACCCGCTGTAAGGCCCTGAATGTCTGATCTTTCCGCACACACCCCGATGATGCAGCAGTACTGGAAGCTGAAGAACCAGCACCCGGACCAGCTGATGTTCTACCGCATGGGCGACTTCTACGAAATCTTCTACGAAGATGCGAAAAAAGCCGCGAAACTGCTGGATATCACCCTGACCGCGCGCGGTCAGTCGGCCGGCCAGTCCATCCCCATGTGCGGAATTCCGTTCCATTCGCTGGAGGGCTATCTGGCCAAGCTGGTCAAGCTTGGCGAGTCGGTGGTGATCTGCGAGCAGATCGGCGACCCGGCCACCAGCAAGGGCCCGGTCGAACGCCAGGTGGTGCGCATCATCACCCCCGGTACGGTCAGTGACGAGGCGTTGCTTGACGAGCGCCGCGACAACCTGATTGCCGCGCTGCTGGGTGACGAGCGCCTGTTCGGCCTGGCGGTGCTGGACATCACCAGCGGCAACTTCAGCGTTCAGGAAATCAAGGGCTGGGAGAACCTGCTGGCCGAGCTCGAGCGCCTGAACCCGGTCGAGCTGCTGATCCCCGACGACTGGCCGCGCGACTTGCCGGCCGAAAAGCGCCCGGGTGCACGCCGCCGCGCGCCCTGGGACTTCGACCGCGACTCGGCGCGCAAGGCCCTGTGCCAGCAATTTGCGACCAAGGACCTCAAAGGCTTTGGCTGCGACAAGCTGACCCTGGCCATCGGCGCCGCCGGCTGCCTGCTGACCTACGCCAAGGAAACCCAGCGCACCGCCCTGCCCCACCTGCGCAGCCTGCGCCACGAGCGCCTCGATGACACGGTGATCCTCGACGGCGCCAGCCGCCGCAACCTGGAGCTGGACATCAACCTGGCCGGTGGGCGCGACAACACCTTGCAATCGGTGATCGACCGCTGCCAGACGGCCATGGCCAGCCGCCTGTTGACGCGCTGGCTGAACCGCCCGCTGCGCGACCCCAAGGTGCTGCAGGCGCGCCAGGATTCGATCCGCTGCCTGCTCGATGGCTACCGCTTCGAGAAACTGCAACCGCAGCTCAAGGAAATCGGCGATATCGAGCGAATCCTCGCCCGTATCGGCCTGCGCAACGCCCGCCCACGCGACCTGGCACGCCTGCGCGATGCCCTCGGCGCCCTGCCTGAATTGCAGAACGCCATGGCCGAGCTGGAGGCGCCGCACCTGGCGCGCCTGGCAGCCATCACCGGCACCTACCCGGAACTGGCCAGCCTGCTGGAGCGGGCGATCATCGACAACCCGCCAGCCGTCATCCGTGATGGCGGCGTGCTCAAGGCCGGCTATGACAGCGAGCTGGACGAGTTGCTGGCGATCAGCGAGAACGCCGGCCAGTTCCTGATCGACCTGGAAGCCCGCGAAAAAGCCCGCACCGGCCTTGCCAACCTGAAGGTTGGTTACAACCGTGTGCATGGCTACTTCATCGAGCTGCCGACCAAGCAGGCCGAACAGGCGCCGGGCGACTACATTCGCCGCCAGACCCTCAAGGGCGCCGAGCGCTTCATCACGCCGGAACTCAAGGCCTTCGAGGACAAGGCACTGTCGGCCAAGAGCCGCGCCCTGGCCCGCGAGAAGATGCTCTATGACGCGCTGCTGGAAACCCTGATCAGCCACCTCGCACCGCTGCAGGACAGCGCCGCGGCATTGGCCGAGCTGGATGTGCTGAGCAACCTGGCCGAGCGTGCGCTGACCCTCGACCTGAACTGCCCGCGCTTTGTCGACGAGCCTTGCCTGCGCATCGACCAAGGCCGCCACCCGGTGGTCGAGCAGGTGCTGACCACGCCGTTCGTGGCCAACGACCTGGGCCTGGACAACAGCACGCGCATGCTGATCATCACCGGCCCGAACATGGGCGGTAAATCCACCTACATGCGCCAGACCGCACTGATCGTGCTGATGGCGCATATCGGCAGCTTCGTCCCGGCGGCCAGCTGCGAGCTGTCGCTGGTCGACCGCATCTTCACCCGCATCGGCTCAAGCGACGACCTGGCCGGCGGGCGTTCGACCTTCATGGTCGAGATGAGCGAAACCGCCAACATCCTGCACAACGCCACCGACCGCAGCCTGGTGCTGATGGATGAAGTGGGCCGCGGCACCAGCACCTTCGACGGCCTGTCGCTGGCCTGGGCCGCTGCCGAGCGCCTGGCGCAACTGCGTGCCTACACGCTGTTCGCCACCCACTATTTCGAGCTGACCGTGCTGCCGGAGAACGAGCCGCTGGTAGCCAACGTGCACCTGAACGCCACCGAGCACAACGAGCGCATCGTGTTCCTGCACCATGTGCTGCCTGGCCCTGCCAGCCAGAGCTACGGCCTGGCCGTGGCGCAGCTGGCAGGTGTGCCGACGCCAGTGATCCAGCGTGCCCGCGAGCACCTGGGCCGCCTGGAAACCAGCAGCCTGCCGGCGCAGCCGGTGGTCTCAAGCAAGACCCAGGGCGAACCCCATGTCCCGCACCAGAGCGACCTGTTCGCCAGCCTGCCGCACCCGGCCATCGAGAAGCTGGGCAAGCTGGACCTGGATGACATGACCCCGCGCCAAGCTATCGAAATGCTATATCAACTAAAGAACCTGTTATAACGGCGCCCACTACAAGCTGGTAGAATCCGCCGCGGTTTGCTGGTGCTGCAGGTTATTAGCCTGGCCTGCAGCCATGTACCCGTAAACCGCGCGGCCCTGAGAGGAAGGGCCGCCGCCGTCGCCTGAGGAGAAAACTAGAAATGACCTTCGTCGTCACCGACAACTGCATCAAATGCAAATACACCGACTGCGTGGAAGTCTGTCCGGTGGACTGCTTCTACGAAGGCCCGAACTTCCTGGTGATTCACCCGGACGAGTGCATCGACTGTGCACTGTGCGAGCCTGAATGCCCGGCCCAAGCGATCTTCTCGGAAGACGAAGTGCCTTCGGGCATGGAAAACTTCATCGAGCTCAATGCCGAGCTGGCGGAAATCTGGCCGAACATCACCGAGCGTAAGGATGCCCTGCCCGACGCTGAAGAGTGGGATGGCAAGCCAGGCAAGATTGCCGACTTGGAGCGCTGATAGCGCCCAGGTACGAAAAAGGCCCGCAACGGGCCTTTTTTCATTTTGCGCGGGCAAAAAAAAAGGGGCGGTTTGACCCGCCCACATTTTTTCCGTAGTCCCTGCTTGTCCCAAACATCTTCCTGATGAAATCGCTTCTTGCGATGTCCTTGGCCTTCATCCTGAAAGCCTGTGCGTGTCCGTGTGCACAGTTCGAATACTAGCGACTTCCGTGACGCAGGCAACTGCGATACCTCACAAGAAATTACCGGGGACACATTTCCACAAATCTAGAAAAATCATGATTTTCAATGATTTGCGAATTTGCGGGATTTGGAAACGACAATAATTTACTACTCCTTACATGGATGGCTTACACCACGAGTAAGCAAAGGCTTACACGCAATGCATCTGCGGTAGCGCGATACACATTCATGCAAACCTGAGAGTGCCGGCACAGGTAAGAAATCGCACAAACAAAAACGCCCCGAGGTCATCGGGGCGCTTTGCATTCGGGGATACCGCTACTGGAACAGCGACTCGCTGGACAGCCCGTTCTTCTCCAGGATCTCGCGCAAGCGCTTGAGCCCTTCAACCTGAATCTGCCGCACCCGCTCGCGGGTCAGGCCGATTTCCAGGCCAACGTCTTCAAGGGTGCTGCTCTCATGCCCACGCAGGCCGAAGCGGCGTACCACCACCTCGCGCTGCTTGTCGGTCAGCTCACCCAGCCACTGGTCGATGCTCTGCGACAGGTCGTCGTCCTGCAGCAGCTCGCAGGGGTCGGTTGGGCGATCGTCGGTCAGGGTATCGAGCAGGGTCTTGTCCGAATCCGGCCCGAGGGAAACGTCCACCGAAGACACCCGCTCGTTGAGGCCGAGCATGCGCTTGACCTCGGCAACGGGTTTTTCCAGCAGGGTGGCGATTTCTTCCGGGGAGGGTTCGTGATCGAGCTTCTGGGTCAGCTCCCGCGCGGCACGCAGGTAGACGTTGAGCTCCTTGACCACGTGGATCGGCAGGCGGATGGTGCGGGTCTGGTTCATGATCGCCCGCTCGATGGTCTGGCGAATCCACCAGGTCGCATAGGTCGAGAACCGGAAGCCACGCTCCGGGTCGAACTTCTCGACCGCGCGGATCAGCCCCAGGTTGCCCTCCTCGATCAGGTCGAGCAACGACAAGCCGCGGTTCACGTAACGACGGGCAATTTTCACAACCAGGCGCAGGTTGCTTTCGATCATGCGCTTGCGGCCGGCGGGGTCGCCCTTTTGCGACAGGCGCGCAAAGTGCACTTCCTCTTCCGGCGAAAGCAGAGGCGAGAAACCAATCTCGTTGAGATACAACTGGGTGGCGTCGAGCGCCCGGCTGTAATCGATGTACTTGTGTTGCTTGAGCGTAGAGCCTGATTTGGCCCTGGTCCGAACCGACGGTACAGCAGGTTCGTCTGACACCACATCCGTTTCCAAAACGATGCCCGTCTCCATCAGGAGGACGTCATCGTCGATGTCAAACTCCGGCGCTTCTTTATTGAGAGCCATTGTTATAGTCCCTTTGCTGAGTTCGAACTCAGACTCGAGCGACGCCTGGATCCCTGGCAGCGCTGGAGCCTGTCCCCTCTACATCACAGGAACAGGCCGGGTACAACGGTCAACGACGTGGCAGGAACTGGAGCGGATCGACGGGTTTGCCCTGGCGGCGAATCTCGAAATGCAGCTTCACCCGATCAGTGCCCGTAGACCCCATTTCAGCAATCGACTGCCCTGCCTTGACCTGCTGCCCCTCCCGAACCAACAGCCTGCGGTTGTGACCGTAGGCACTGACGTAGGTGTCGCTATGCTTGATGATGATCAGCTCGCCGTAGCCCCTCAAGCCACTCCCGGCGTAGACCACCGCACCATCAGACGCAGCAAAAACAGGCTGTCCCAAATCACCGGCGATATCAATGCCTTTATTCAAACTACCGTTTGAAGCGAATTTTCCAATCAGCACGCCATTGGCGGGCCACGTCCAGCCGCCTACGGCGCGCTCTGCAGCGGGCACCGTGGTAACCACCGGAGTAGGCGTGGCGGGGGTTGTTGGCGCCGGCTTTACGCCACTGGCGGGAGGGGTGATAGGCGCGCCGACAGGCCGACGAATGACCGTTGTCTTGCTCGACGATGACGGACTGGAGACCACCGTGGTGGTGCCTGTGGAGGCGCTGTTGAAGCGAATCGCCTGACCGGGGCGGATGGTGTACGGCGCGGGGATGCCGTTGCGTGCGGCCAGCTCCTTGTAGTCCCAGCCATAGCGGAAGGCGATGGAGAACAAGGTGTCGCCCGGCTTCACGGTGTACTGGCCAGAGGTCACGGTTGGCCGCTTGGGCGCCACAGTAGGGTTGCTGCGGTCGACCACGCGCGCGCCACTCGAGCCGGTGCTCGAGCAACCTGTCAGCAGGGTGCCCATGGCCAGAGCAATCACCAGAAGCTTGTAACCCGACCGATCCTTGCGCTGCCGAATGACTGTGTGCCCCACCCGCGCTCCCCTCATGGTGCCGAAATCGATAAAACGACAAGAAATGCAATATTGTTGCAATTATAACCGAGCCCGCCGTCTCTGTGAGGCGAGCTGCATAGGCCACACCGAACCGCTGCGGCACTGGCGTACCCCGCCAGATAGACAGGGCGAAACGGCAAGAATTCGTCGCCGCTGGAAATATTCCGCCCAGGTCAGGCCAGCGGGCCGTTGAGCAGCGGCACGAAGCGCACCGCACCCAGCACGCGCCGGGAGAAACCGTGCTCCTCACGGACGATCAGCATCAGTTGCTGCACCTCGCCAGCCGGCCCCACCGGGATCACCATGCGCCCACCCGGGGCCAGTTGATCGAGCAACGCCTGCGGCACCTCCGGCGCCACTGCGGTGACGATGATGCCGTTGTAGGGCGCCAGCGCCTGCCAGCCATCGCAACCGTCGCCCCAGCGGAACACCACGTTGCGCAGGTTGAGCTCGACCAGGCGCTCCTTGGCCCGGTCCTGCAGCACCTTGATCCGCTCGACCGAGAACACCCGCTCCACCAGCTGGGCCAGGATCGCAGTCTGGTAACCGGACCCCGTGCCGATCTCCAGCACCTTGTCCAGCGGCCCGGCCTCCAGCAGCAGCTCGCTCATGTGCGCGACCATGAACGGCTGGGAGATGGTCTGGTTGTGCCCGATCGGCAATGCGGTGTCTTCGTAGGCGCGATGGGCCAGTGCCTCATCGACGAACAGGTGGCGCGGGGTGCGTCGAATCACATCGAGCACCTTGGGGTTGGCCACGCCTTCCTCGCTCAGGCGCTGGATCAGGCGCTCCCGGGTACGCTGGGAGGTCATGCCGATACCACGACGCTGCAGATCGTCCTGTTCGCGCATCAGAGCAGGCCCTCCAGCCAACCGTGCAACTGCTCGAAGGCATCGTTGAAGGTGCGGTCCAGCTGCAGGGGGGTGATCGACACGTAGCCTTGCATCACCGCATGGAAGTCGGTGCCAGGCCCGCCATCCTCGGCATCGCCGGCCACGGCAATCCAGTAGCCTTCCTTGCCGCGCGGGTTGACCACCTTGGTCGGCGCCGCCGCCCGCGCCCGATGACCGAGGCGAGTGACCTGGATGCCACGGATGTGCTCCAACGGCAGGTTGGGGATGTTGACGTTGAGCACGGTGCGCGGCGGCAGCTCCAGGCGCGATTGCGCCTCCACCAGCCGGCGGGCGATGAAGGCCGCGGTCGGCAGGTTGTCGGGCAGGCGCGACAACAGCGAGAACGCCAGCGACGTGCCCCCCAGGAAGCGGCCTTCCAGGGCGGCGGCGACCGTGCCGGAATAAATCACGTCATCGCCCAGGTTGGCGCCCAGGTTGATGCCCGAAACCACCATGTCCGGGGGGTCCGGCAGCAAGCCGTTGAGCCCCAGGTGCACGCAGTCGGTGGGCGTGCCATTGAGGCTGATGAAGCCATTGGCCAAGGTTTGCGGGTGCAGCGGCCGGTCCAGCGTCAGCGAACTGCCGGCGCCGCTCTTGTCTTGATCCGGGGCGATTACCACGCACTCGGCATAATCCGCCAGCGCACCATGAAGTGCGGCGAGGCCTGGTGCCGTAACACCGTCGTCATTCGAAATCAGAATACGCATGGGCTGTCCGTCTGCCCTGCCGGCACCAGATCGACAAGCTCGCGCACCACCACGGTGGCGAAGCATCCGGCCGGAAGGACGAATTCCAGTTGCAGGATATCAGGCTCGGGATAATGCCACGTAAGGCCGCCAATAGGGAGCCGCAGGATTCGCCGTTCGTGACTCATGCCCGCATTCGCCAGCCATTGGCACAGCGCAGGGTGCTGCTCGGCGACAGCCGACTCCAGCGCAGCCGCAACGCCAGCGGCGGGCGAAGGCCCTTCGCCCCACATCGGGCCGGTCGGGTGCAAGTCGAGAATGGCCAGGCGCGGGTCGGAACATTCCGCTTCGCCTGCCGGAAAGAAACTACGACTGTCGGTGAATGCCAGCAGGTCACCGACCTGCGCACGCTGCCAGCTGCCATCGGCAACACGCGCCGCCAGCACCTGGTTGAACACATAGCTGCGCGCCGCCGACAGCAGGCGCGAGCGCACGTTGCGCTGCTCTGGCAGGGCCTTGCGCGCCGCCCAGTCCTGGGCATCGTGGACGTTGCCGCCGCCATGGCCGAAACGCTGGCTGCCAAAATAGTTCGGCACGCCGTGCTGCTTGAGCAGCTCCAGGCGTGCATCGAGGGCCTGGCGATCAGCCGCCAGCGCGGTCAGGCGCAGGGTGAAGCCATTGGCCGAATGGGCGCCGCGCTGCAGCTTGCGCTGGTGGCGCACCTGCTTGAGCACGCGCAGGGTGTCGTCTTCGGCACGTGACAGGTCGGGGTCGGCCTTGCCCGGCAGGTGCAGGCTGAACCACTGGCGGGTCAGGGCCTGGCGGTCCTTGAGGCCGGCGTAGCTGATCGAACGCACCGGCACGCCTGCGGCACGTGCCAGGCGCCGGGCCGCTTCTTCGGTGTTCAGGTCACGCTTCTCGACCCACAGCCACAGGTGCTCGCCCTGGCCGGACAAGGGGATGTCCAGCACCTCGTCGACCTGGAAGTCTTCCGCCACCGCCTTGAGTACTGCGGTGCCGAGGGATTGGCCCGATGCGCGCGGGCCCAGCAGTTGCAGTTCGGTCATGCTGGCAGCAGCAGGGCGACCGAATGCACGGCAATGCCCTCCTCGCGGCCGGTAAAGCCGAGCTTCTCGGTGGTGGTGGCCTTGACGTTGACCTGGTCGAGCTCCACGTGCAGGTCTTCGGCGATCAGCTGGCGCATGGTTTCGATATGCGGGGCCATCTTGGGTGCCTGGGCGACGATGGTGGCGTCGACGTTGCCGACTTTCCAGCCCTTGGCCTTGACGATGGCGACCACGTGACGCAGCAGCGCGCGGCTGTCGGCGCCCTTGAACTGTGGGTCGGTGTCGGGGAAATGCTTGCCGATATCACCCAGCGCCGCAGCGCCAAGCAAGGCATCGCTCAGGGCGTGCAGCAGCACGTCGCCGTCGGAATGGGCCAGGAGGCCGTATTTGTGGGGGATACGCACCCCACCCAGGGTAATGAAATCACCGTCGCAGAAACGGTGCACATCGTAGCCGTGGCCAATACGCATAGAAAAACGCCCTGATTGAGTCAGGGCGTGATTCTACCTGCTTTGCAGGCGGTTGGGCGGCTTTTGGGCCGGGCGCTACACCCGTCCCAGTGCCACTGCATGATGGCGCAGGTGCTCGTCGATGAAGCTGGCGATGAAGTAGTAGCTGTGGTCATAGCCAGGCTGCAGGCGCAGGGTCAGTTCATGCCCCCCTTTACGAGCCGCCTGCTCCAGCGCCTCAGGCTTGAGCTGCTTCTCCAGGAAATCATCCCGGTCGCCCTGGTCCACCAGCATCGGCGGGCACGCGCCCGCCGGGGTTTCGGCCAGCAGCACACTGGCATCCCACTCGCGCCAGCGCGCTCGGTCTTCACCCAGGTAGCGGCTGAAGGCCTTCTCGCCCCAGGGGCAGTCCATGGGGTTGCTGATCGGCGAAAACGCCGACACCGAGCGATAGCGCCCAGGGTTGCGCAAGGCGCACACCAGCGCGCCATGGCCACCCATCGAATGGCCGCTGATGCTGCGCTGTTCGGAGGCCGGGAAGTGCGCCTCGATCAGAGTCGGCAGCTCCTGCACCACGTAGTCGTGCATGCGGTAGTGCTGCGCCCAGGGTTGCTGGGTGGCGTTGAGGTAGAAGCCTGCCCCAAGGCCGAAGTCCCAGGCGCCGTCCGGGTCGCCCGGCACCTGCTCGCCGCGCGGGCTGGTGTCGGGCGCCACGATGATCAGCCCAAGCTCGGCGGCCAGGCGCTGGGCGCCGGCCTTCTGCATGAAGTTCTCGTCGGTGCAGGTCAGGCCACTGAGCCAGTACAGCACCGGCAGCTTTTCGCCCAGCTCCGCCTGCGGCGGCAGGTAGACGGCGAACACCATGTCGCAACCCAGCACCTTGGAGTGATGCCGGTAACGCTTGTGCCAGCCGCCGAAGCTCTTCTGGCAGGAAATGTTATCCAGGCTCATGTCGCACCTCAGAAGTGGATCACGCTGCGGATGCTCTTGCCTTCGTGCATCAGGTCGAAGGCTTTGTTGATGTCTTCCAGGCCCATGGTGTGGGTGATGAAGGTATCCAGCGGGATCTCGCCCTTCTCGGACATTTCCACGTAGCTTGGCAGCTCGCTGCGCCCACGCACGCCGCCGAAGGCCGAACCACGCCAGACGCGGCCGGTGACCAGCTGGAACGGACGGGTGGAGATTTCCTGGCCGGCACCGGCGACGCCAATGATCACCGACTCGCCCCAGCCCTTGTGGCAGCACTCCAGGGCCGCACGCATCAGTTGCACGTTGCCGATGCACTCGAAGGAGAAGTCCACGCCGCCGTCGGTGAGGTCGACGATCACTTCCTGGATCGGGCGGTCGTAGTCTTTCGGGTTGATGCAGTCGGTGGCGCCCAGCTGGCGGGCGATCTCGAACTTGGCCGGGTTGATGTCGATGGCGATGATGCGCGAGGCCTTGGCCTTGACCGCGCCGATCACCGCCGACAGGCCGATGCCACCCAGACCGAAGATGGCCACGGTGTCACCCGGCTTGACCTTGGCGGTATTGAGCACCGCGCCGATACCGGTGGTGACGCCGCAACCAAGCAGGCAAACCTTCTCCAGCGGGGCTTCCTTCTGGATCTTGGCCACGGAGATTTCCGGCAGCACGGTGTACTCGGAGAAGGTCGAGGTGCCCATGTAATGGAACAGCTGCTGGCCTTTGTAAGAGAAGCGCGTGGTGCCGTCCGGCATCAGGCCCTTGCCCTGGGTGGCGCGGATGGCCTGGCACAGGTTGGTCTTGCCGGAACGGCAGAATTTGCACTGGCCGCACTCGGGGGTGTACAGCGGGATGACGTGGTCGCCAACCGCCACCGAAGTGACGCCCTCGCCCACGGCCTCGACGATCGCGCCACCTTCATGGCCGAGGATCGACGGGAAGATGCCCTCTGGGTCGGCGCCCGACAGGGTGTAGGCGTCGGTATGGCAGACGCCGCTGGCGACCACGCGCAGCAGCACTTCGCCAGCCTTGGGCATGGCCACGTCCACTTCGACGATTTCCAGGGGTTTCTTGGCCTCGAAGGCAACGGCGGCGCGGGACTTGATCATGGGGATCTCCAGGCAGGGGGTCGGTTCAGTCCTGCAGTGTAATTCATGCTGTTTTGATGAATAATCCAGGCAAAGACAAAACATTATTGCCATGTAGGGATAATCAATGAGCAGCCGCTGGGAAGGCATCGACGAATTCGTCGCCGTGGCCGAGTCGGGCCAGTTCACCGCGGCGGCCGAGCGCCTGGGCGTGTCGTCGTCGCACATCAGCCGGCAGATCGCCCGCCTGGAAGAACGCTTGCAGACGCGGTTGCTGTACCGCAGCACCCGGCGGGTGACCCTGAGCGAAGCCGGGCAGACCTTTTTGCAGCACTGCCAACGCCTGCAGGACGGCCGCGAGGAGGCCATGCGGGCCATGGGCGACCTGGCCAGCGAGCCCAAGGGGTTGCTGCGCATGACCTGCGCGGTGGCCTATGGCGAGCGCTTCATCGTGCCGCTGGTGACCCGCTTCATGGCCCTGTACCCGCAGTTGCGGGTGGAAGTGGAACTGAGCAATCGCACCCTTGATCTGCTGCACGAAGGCATGGACCTGGCCATCCGCCTGGGCCGCCTGGCCGACTCACGGCTGGTGGCTACCCGCCTGGCGCCGCGGCGCATGTACCTGTGCGCCTCGCCGGGCTATCTGGAACGCTATGGCAGGCCGCACAGCCTGTCGGAGCTGGCGCGGCACAACTGCCTGGTGGGCAGTTCGGATTTGTGGGCACTGCAGCAGGATGGGCGCGAGATCAGTCAGCGGGTGCAGGGCAACTGGCGCTGCAACAGCGGGCAGGCGGTGCTGGATGCGGCGTTGCTGGGGATGGGGCTGTGCCAGTTGCCGGACTATTACGTGCTGGAGCATCTGCACAGTGGCGCCTTGGTGTCGCTGCTGGAGGCGCATCAGCCGCCGAATACGGCGGTGTGGGCGTTGTATCCGCAGCAGCGGCATCTGTCGCCGAAGGTGCGGCGGTTGGTGGACTACTTGAAGGAAGGGTTGGCGGGGTTGCCGGAGTATCGGGGGGGCTGATCTCTGCCGGGGCCGCTTGGCGGCCCAATCGCCGGCAAGCCGGCTCCCACAAGGTCGGCACAGGCTCGAAGGCAGCACTCTATCTGTGGGAGCCGGCTTGCCGGCGATGGGGCTTCTAATGGCGCCCAGCCCACCGCTGGCGCAACCACTCCAGGTCTTCAGGGCGGGTCACCTTGATGTTGTCGCTGCGCCCTTCGATCAAGCGCGGCGCCTGGCCGGACCATTCGATGGCGGACGCCTCGTCGGTCACCACCACCTCGGACACCAGGCACTCGGCCAAGGCCCGGTGCAAGGCACCCAGGCGGAACATCTGCGGCGTGTAGGCCTGCCAGATGGTGCTGCGGTCGACGGTGGCGCTGACCCGGCCATGGGCATCCGCGCGCTTGAGGGTATCGCGCGCAGGCACGGCCAGCAGGCCGCCTACAGGGTCATCCGCCAGTTCCGACAACAGGCGGTCCAGGTCGGTGCGCGCCAGGTTCGGCCGCGCCGCATCGTGCACCAGCACCCAGTCGCTGTCCGCTGCGCCCTGGGCATGCAGCAGCAACAAGGCATTGAGTACCGAATCGGCGCGCTCGCGCCCGCCCGGGGCGCGCTGGATGCGCGGGTCGCTGGCACAGCGCAAGCCCGGCCAGTACGGGTCATCCGTGGCCACGCTGACCACCACCCCCTTGAGCGTGGGATGGCCAAGAAAACAGTCGAGGCTATGCTCGAGAAGCGTCTGCCCCGCCAGTTGCAAGTATTGCTTCGGGCGGTCGGCAGCCATGCGGGCACCAATGCCCGCAGCAGGAATCACGGCCCAGAAGGCCGGTAGCGTTTCATTCATTTTTGCGGCAGCTGGAAGAGGGTTTCGCCCTCTTTGACCATTCCCAGTTCATGACGAGCCCGTTCTTCCACGGTCTCCATACCTTTCTTCAGCTCCAGCACCTCGGCGTCGAGCACGCGGTTACGCTCCAGCAGCCGCTCGTTCTCGGCGTGCTGCTCGTCGATCTGCTGCTTGAGCTCTGCCACTTGCGCCAGGCTGCCGTTACCCACCCAAAGGCGGTACTGCAGGCCACCGAGCAGCAGGAGCAGGACAAGGAACAACCAATAGGGACTGCGCATCAAGGTATCCAGGTTAAAAAGACCGCCGCACCGGGGCAGGTCTCAAATAGCACGAAGCCTGGCCGAGGCCAGGCTTCGTTGACAGAAACCCGCATGAAGCGTCGGAAATTTCAGCACGAAAGTTCCGACAGCCCCGGCTGCTGTCTTTTTACCATCTCTTGCTTAGCCGCGAAACTCGGCACGACCACGGTAAACCGCTTTGGCGCCCAGTTGCTCTTCGATGCGCAGCAGCTGGTTGTACTTGGAGACGCGGTCGGAGCGGCACAGCGAGCCAGTCTTGATCTGGCCGGCAGCGGTACCCACGGCCAGGTCGGCGATGGTCGAGTCTTCGGTTTCACCGGAACGGTGCGAAATCACCGCGGTGTAGCCAGCAGCCTTGGCCATCTGGATGGCTTCCAGGGTTTCGGTCAGCGAGCCGATCTGGTTGAACTTGATCAGGATCGAGTTACCGATGCCCTTCTCGATGCCTTCCTTGAGGATCTTGGTGTTGGTCACGAACAGGTCGTCACCGACCAGCTGCACCTTTTCACCGATCTTGTCGGTCAGGATCTTCCAGCCAGCCCAGTCGGACTCGTCCAGGCCGTCTTCGATCGAGATGATCGGGAAGCGCTCGGTCAGGCCCTTGAGGTAGTCGGCGAAGCCTTCGGCGTCGAACGACTTGCCTTCACCGGACAGGTTGTACTTGCCGTCTTCATAGAATTCGGAAGCCGCGCAGTCCAGCGCCAGGGTCACGTCGGTGCCCAGCTTGTAACCGGATTTCTCGACCGCTTCGGCGATGGCGCCCAGGGCGTCTTCGTTGGAAGCCAGGTTCGGGGCGAAGCCACCTTCGTCACCTACGGCAGTGTTCAGGCCACGGGCCTTGAGCACGGCTTTGAGGTGGTGGAAGATTT
>NZ_DJTF01000045.1:0-14957 GCF_002438125.1 Pseudomonas sp. UBA6315 | reverse complement strand
TGGTGAAGTCGAGTATCGGCCATATCCGAGACCTCCCCACCAGCGGTTCGGCCAGCGCAAGCAAAGAGCCGGCCGCCAAGCGTGGCAAGGCCGCTGCGGGTGAGGCTCCGGCGCTGTCGCCGAAAGAGAAGGCCCGTCGCCAGCTGGTGGCGCGCATGGGCGTCGACCCCGAACACGGCTGGAAGGCCAAGTACGAGATCCTTCCCGGCAAGGAAAAGGTGATCGAAGAGCTGCGCCGCCTGGCCAAGGATGCCGACACCATCTATCTCGCAACCGACTTGGATCGCGAAGGGGAAGCCATTGCCTGGCACCTGCGCGAAGCCATCGGTGGTGACGACACCCGCTACAAGCGCGTGGTGTTCAACGAAATTACCAAGAAGGCGATCCAGGAAGCGTTCTCGCAGCCTGGCGAGCTGGACATCGACCGGGTCAACGCCCAGCAGGCGCGGCGCTTCCTTGATCGCGTGGTGGGCTACATGGTTTCGCCGCTGCTGTGGGCCAAGATCGCCCGTGGCCTGTCTGCCGGCCGTGTGCAGTCGGTGGCAGTGAAGCTGGTAGTCGAGCGTGAGCGCGAGATCCGTGCCTTCGTACCGGAAGAGTACTGGGAAGTGCACGCCGACCTCGGCACGGCCAAGAACGCCAAGGTACGTTTCGAGGTGTCGCGCGAGAAGGGCGAAGCCTTCAAGCCGCTGAACGAAGCCCAGGCCATGGCCGCGCTGGAGAAGCTCAAGGCTTCCAGCTACAGCGTGATCAAGCGCGAAGACCGCCCGACCAGCAGCAAGCCGTCGGCACCGTTCATCACCTCCACCCTGCAGCAAGCTGCCAGCAACCGCCTGGGCTTCGGGGTGAAGAAGACCATGATGATGGCCCAGCGTCTGTACGAAGCGGGTTACATCACCTACATGCGTACCGACTCGACCAACCTGTCGGCTGATGCCCTGGACATGGCGCGCAGCTACATCGAGCGCGAGTTCGGCAAGCAGTACCTGCCGGAAGCCCCGCTGGTATATGGCAGCAAGGAAGGCGCCCAGGAAGCGCACGAGGCGATTCGCCCTTCCGACGTCAACACGCACCCGACCAAGCTCAGCGGTATGGAGCGGGACGCTGAGCGCCTGTACGAGCTGATCTGGCGCCAGTTCCTGGCCTGCCAGATGCCGCCAGCGCAGTATCTGTCCACCAGTGTCACCGTGGCCGCTGGCGACTTCGAGCTGCGTGCCAAGGGCCGCATCCTCAAGTTCGACGGTTACACCCGTGTACTGCCGCAACAGAGCAAGCCGGGCGAAGACGATGTGCTGCCGGAAATGGCCCAGGGCGAAGCGCTCAAGCTGATTCAGCTCGACCCGAGCCAGCACTTCACCAAACCGCCAGCGCGCTTCACCGAAGCCAGCCTGGTCAAGGAAATGGAAAAGCGCGGCATCGGCCGCCCGTCGACCTATGCGGCGATCATTTCCACCATCCAGGACCGCGGCTATGTGACGTTGCACAACCGCCGTTTCTATTCCGAGAAGATGGGTGACATCGTCACCGAGCGCTTGTCGGAGAGCTTCTCCAACCTGATGGACTACGGCTTTACCGCCGGCATGGAAGAGAACCTCGACGACGTGGCCCACGGCGAACGCGACTGGAAGCACGTGCTCGACGAGTTCTACGGTGACTTCAGCAAGAAGCTGCTGACCGCCGAGTCTGCCGAGAACGGCATGCGCGCCAACCAGCCGACCATGACCAACATTCCGTGCAAGGAATGTGGCCGGCCGATGATGATTCGTACCGCCTCCACGGGCGTGTTCCTGGGCTGCTCCGGTTACAGCCTGCCGCCCAAGGAGCGCTGCAAGGCCACCGTCAACCTGGTGCCGGGCGACGAGATTGCCGCCGACGACGAGGGTGAATCCGAATCGCTGGTGCTGCGTGGCAAGCATCGCTGCCCGATCTGCGCCACGGCCATGGATGCCTACCTGCTCGACGAGAAGCACAAGCTGCATATCTGCGGTAACAACCCAGATTGCGCCGGCTACGAGATCGAAGAGGGCAGCTATCGCATCAAGGGTTATGAAGGGCCAAGCCTTGAGTGCGACAAGTGCGGCAGCGAAATGCAGCTCAAGACCGGCCGTTTCGGCAAGTTCTTCGGCTGCACCAACCCTGCGTGCAAGAACACCCGCAAGCTGCTCAAGAGCGGCGAGGCTGCGCCACCGAAGATGGACAAGGTGGACATGCCGGAGCTCAAGTGCGAGAAGGTCGACGACACTTACGTGCTGCGCGACGGTGCTTCGGGGTTGTTCCTGGCCGCCAGCCAGTTCCCTAAAAACCGTGAAACCCGCGCGCCGCTGGTGCTGGAGATTCTGCCGCACAAGCACGAGATCGACCCGAAATACCACTTCCTCTGCGATGCACCGCAGAAGGATCCGGACGGGCGCCCGGCGGTGATCCGCTACAGCCGCAAGACCAAGGAGCAGTACGTACAGTCCGAGGTCGATGGCAAGCCGACTGGCTGGAAGGCCTTCTACGACGGCAATGCCTGGAAGGTCGAAGACAAGCGCTGATTCGTCGGTGCTGTGAATGGGGCCGCTTTGCGGCCCATCGCTGGCAAGCCAGCTCCCACATATCTGTAGGAGCCGGCTTGCCGGCGATGGGTCGCGAAGCGGCCCTATTTCATTGGTGACAAGCACCCCTCGATCCTTGAAACTGCAGCTATTCGCCTTGCAGCCCTAAAGGAGGCCACTCGACATGGCCCAGGAACTCTACACCCGCACCAACCAGAAGCTGTTCTTCGCC
The DNA here is from genome assembly GCF_002438125.1 of Pseudomonas sp. UBA6315. Classification (NCBI taxonomy): domain Bacteria; kingdom Pseudomonadati; phylum Pseudomonadota; class Gammaproteobacteria; order Pseudomonadales; family Pseudomonadaceae; genus Pseudomonas; species Pseudomonas sp. UBA6315. The sequence continues at coordinate 12,188 of NZ_DJTF01000045.1, read as the reverse complement.
GGCCTTGCCCTGGAGTCCATGGCCAAGGCGGCCGATAGCCAGGCGATGAATGCCCAGGGCCTGGTCCAGGCCGAACGCGAGTCGGCATTGTTTCACCTCTATGGCGCGCTGCTAGGGTTGTGCCACGAAATTGCCGGCTACTATCGCCTGCCCATGGCGCCAAGCGTCGAGCAACTGCTGGCCGACGACGCGCTGAGTGCCATTGCCATTCCTGAAGTGGCCGAATTGCTGGAGCTGGCCCGTCAGCGGGAAACCTGGTTGGCGCAACTGCTCGGCGCTTATGCCGATTTGTTCCGACCACCTGTCGCGAAGAAAACGCCCAAAACCGATGTCGCCCAGCCCCTGATCCAGGCCGTCAATCTCGACCAGCCCGAGCCGCCTGCGCTGTCGCGTGAAGAACTGGAAAGCTGGCGCAGCAACCTCAAAGGGCTGGTGAGACGTTTCCGCGACGCGTTGAGTGAGTGCTGAGCGCCGCGGCGGCTGGTACAATGGCCGCCTTTCGTGGAGAACAGCCCTTTATGTCTACGTCGTTTCTGGAAATTGTCGAGTTGCCTGATGGCCGCATCGAACTGCGTCGCGCCGAGGATGAAGGCTCTTTGGTAACCCTGGATTTCTCGGAAGACGCCAAGGCGTTCCTGCAAGGCCAGCATGTCGAAGTCGCCAAGGCGATGCTGAGTGTGGGTGTGCAGATGGCCGGTCGGCTGATCGATGGTGAGCTCGAGCGCGACGAAGGGCCTCGCGTGCTGCACTGAGCCCCTCCAGGTTTCTATTGCAAGACAGGCAAAGCCTGAACATCAGCCAAGGCGGATGTTCAGGCTTTGTGCATTTCCGGTGCTGGCGGCGCGCACCAGTTGTTGGCGTGCGGTGGCATTGACGCTGCCAAGCCAGCTCACCACGGTGTGGCTGTGGCCCAGGCGCAAGGCCTCGCAGGCCAGTTGCAGCGCGCTCTGGTTGTCGCTGGGTTGCAGCAGCAAAATGCGCTCGCGATTCAGGCCGGCGTCACGCAGCCAGGCCTGGGTCAGGCTGGCAGGGGGGGCGATCAGGGTCAGCCAGCGGGCCTCCTGCTCCTCGCTCAGTTCGCGCAAAACCGGCGCCAGCAGGCTTTGGCAGTGCTCTGGGGCGCCACGCAGGGACAGTTCGCTGAACAGCTCTGGCTGGCTGCTTTTGCGTGCCTGCTCGGTGGCCTTGAGCCCCGGCAGAACCGGTTGGGCAAGGAAGGCCTCGAACAGGGGAAGCTGGACCTGCTGTTGTGCTTGGATGAACTGTTGCATGACGCCTCCTGGATCAGCGGCGAATAACGCCGACACTCAAGCCCTCGATCACCAGTTCCTGTTCTTTCAGGTCGACTTCGATAGGGGCGAACTCGGGGTTTTCGGCCATCAGCCAGACCTTGCTGCCTTCGCGCTTGAAGCGCTTGACGGTCACTTCGTCGCCGATGCGGGCCACGACGATCTGGCCGTTACGGGCCTCGCGGCAGGTGTGCACTGCCAGCAGGTCGCCGTCGAAGATGCCGACGTCCTTCATGCTCATGCCGTGTACGCGCAGCAGGTAGTCGGCGCGGGGGTGGAAGAAGGCCGGGTTGATGTTGCAGGATTGCTCGATGTGCTGCTCGGCGAGGATCGGCGCACCGGCAGCGACCCGGCCGATGATCGGCAGGCCGCTGTCTTCGGCCTTGGTTTCGACGCCAGGAATGCGAATGCCGCGGGAGGCCCCCGGGGTCATTTCGATCGCACCCTTGCGAGCCAGGGCCTTGAGGTGTTCTTCAGCGGCGTTGGGTGACTTGAACCCCAGCTCCTGGGCGATTTCCGCGCGGGTCGGCGGGAAGCCGTTGTCTTCGAGGCAGCGTTTGATGAAAGCCAGGATTTCGGCTTGGCGTGGCGTCAGTTTCAACATGGCGAGCGCTCTGTCTTTTTATACAGTGACTGGGATTATATACAGTACTGGATACGCTGCAAGCGCCAAAGCTGCAATAAAAGCGGCAAACGGCGCATCTTGTCGCTTGCAGCCTGCAGCTTGGCGCATTTAAATGGCGACCGGCGGGTCACCTGGCCTTGACAGGGTCAGGCCTGAAACGTATGTTTCAAACACCTGTTTGTCTGCCTGCCGGAGTAGTCATGGCCCAATCGGAAACCGTTGAACGCATTCTCGATGCTGCCGAGCAATTGTTCGCGGAAAGGGGGTTTGCGGAAACCTCGTTGCGGCTGATTACCAGCAAGGCCGGGGTCAACCTGGCGGCGGTCAACTACCATTTCGGTTCGAAGAAGGCGCTGATCCAGGCGGTCTTCTCGCGCTTCCTCGGCCCGTTCTGCGCCAGCCTCGAACGCGAGCTGGAGCGGCGCCAGGCCAAGCCCGAGCACAAGCCCAGCCTCGAAGAGCTGCTGGAGATGCTGGTCGAGCAGGCCCTGGCGGTGCAGCCGCGCAGCAACAACGACCTGTCGATCTTCATGCGCCTGCTGGGCCTGGCCTTCAGCCAGAGCCAGGGCCATTTGCGCCGCTACCTCGAAGACATGTACGGCAAGGTGTTCCGCCGCTACATGCTGCTGGTCAACGAGGCCGCGCCACGCATTCCACCGCTTGAGCTGTTCTGGCGCGTGCACTTCATGCTCGGCGCGGCGGCGTTCAGCATGTCCGGTATCAAGGCGCTGCGGGCCATCGCTGAAACCGACTTCGGCATCAATACCTCGATCGAACAGGTCATGCGCCTGATGGTGCCATTCCTGGCAGCTGGCATGCGCGCCGACAGTGGCGTCACCGACAATGCCATGGCCGCCGCCCAGCTGCGCCCACGCAGCAAGACCGGCAGCGCCACCGCCAAAGCCTGAAGGCTGGGCGGGGCAGGGCGCTTCGGCTAAGCTAGCGCCCATGCCCGACCTCGATTTCCTGCATATCTCCCTCGCCGACCAGTGCCTCTATGGCTTTGCCCATGGGCAGCTGCGCGTGCGTTTGCAGGTGTCCACCGCGCGCAATGGCGCCGGCGAGCGCAACGGCTCGGGGTGTACCCCGCGCGGGCTGCATCAGGTGCGGGCGAAGATCGGCGCGGGCCTGCCGCTCAATGCCGTGCTCTGCGGCCGGCGCTGGACCGGTGAGCTGTGGACGCCGCAGCTTGAGGCGCAATACCCCGGCCGCGACTGGATTCTCACCCGCATTCTCTGGCTCAGTGGCTGCGAACCCGGCTTCAATCGCCTGGGGCCGGTGGACACGTTCCGCCGCTACATCTACCTGCACGGCGGGCCCGACACGCAACCCTTTGGCGTACCGCTGTCCCATGGCTGCATACGCCTGCGCAACACCGACCTGCTTGGCCTGTTCGAGCGTGTACCGGCGCATTGCCCGGTGCGCATCGACGAGGCCGCATGCCCCCAGTGGGCTTCCATTAGTTTGCAATGAAGGATTGCCTATGACCGCCAGCCTGCAAGGCTCCCTGATGGTGGATATCGCCGGTAAATGGCTGACCGCCGAGGACCGCCAGCTCCTGCGCCAGCCTGAAGTGGCCGGCCTGATCATCTTTGCCCGCAACATCGACAGCCCGCGCCAGGTGCGCGAGCTGTGCGCCTCCATTCGCGCCGTGCGCCCCGACCTGATCCTCGCGGTAGACCAGGAAGGCGGCCGGGTGCAGCGCCTGCGCCAGGGCTTCGTGCGCCTGCCGGCGATGCGCGCGATTGCCGACAATGCCAATGCCGAGTACCTGGCCGAGCAATGCGGCTGGCTGATGGCCACCGAGGTGCTGGCAGTGGGCCTGGACCTGAGCTTCGCCCCGGTGCTGGACCTGGATCACCAGCGCAGCGCGGTAGTCGGCAGCCGTGCCTTCGAAGGCGACCCGCAGCGTGCCACGCAGCTGGCCGGTGCCTTCATTCGTGGCATGAACGCGGCGGGCATCGCTGCCTGCGGCAAGCATTTCCCGGGGCATGGCTGGGCCGAGGCGGACTCGCACGTGGCCATTCCCACCGACGAGCGTAGCCTTGAGCAACTGCGCCAGGCCGACCTGGTGCCGTTCAGCCGCCTCAGCGGGCAATTGGCGGCGGTGATGCCGGCGCATGTCATTTACCCGCAAGTCGACAACCAGCCTGCCGGCTTCTCGCGCCGCTGGCTGCAGGACATCTTGCGCGGCGAGCTGGGCTTTGACGGGGTGATCTTCAGCGATGACCTGTCGATGGCGGGCGCGCATGTGGTCGGCGATGCGGCCAACCGGATCGAGGCGGCGCTGAGTGCCGGTTGCGACATGGGCCTGGTGTGCAACGACCGGGCGGCGGCGGAGCTGGCGTTGACGGCGGCGCAGCGGTTGAAGGTCAAGCCTTCGCCGCGTATTGCACGGATGCGCGGGCAGGGCTTTGCGCGTACCGACTATCGCCAGCAGCCGCGTTGGCTGGAGGCGCTGGGGGCGTTGAAGGACGCACAGTTGATCGATTGACCGCAGGCCCTATCGCCGGCAAGCCGGCTCCCACAGGTAACGCGCCGCCCTGAAGGGCAGTGAAAATCCTGTGGGAGCCGGCTTGCCGGCGATAGGGCCATCTGAGGCTGCAAAAGGCTAACGCCCACGCTTTCCAGGCAACGGCGCAAACAGCGCGTCGATCTCTTCATCCCCCAGGCGCCACTGCCCCGCCTGCCCGCCATCGAGCAAGCTTGCCGCCAGCGCGGCCTTTTCCTGCTGCAGTTGCTGAATTTTCTCTTCCACCGTGCCCCGGGTAATCAGCTTGAACACGAACACCGGCTTGTCCTGCCCGATGCGGTAGGCGCGGTCGGTGGCCTGGTTTTCGCTGGCCGGGTTCCACCACGGGTCGAAGTGGATCACCGTGTCCGCCGCCGTCAGGTTCAGGCCGACGCCGCCAGCCTTGAGGCTGATGAGAAATACCTCGCTGTCGCCTTTCTGGAACTGCTGCACCGGCGTGCGCCGGTCGCGGGTGTCGCCGGTGAGCAGGCTGTAGCGGATCTTGCGCTTTACCAGCTCCTGCTCGATCAGCGCCAGCATCGAGGTGAACTGCGAAAACAGCAAAACCCGCCGGCCTTCGCTGAGCAGCTCCTCGAGCATCTCCAGCAGCGCCCCAAGCTTGCCTTTGTCCGCCTGGTTGCCTTTGCTTTCGACGCCTTTGACCAGGCGCAGGTCGCAGCACACCTGGCGCAGCTTGAGCAGCGCATCGAGGATCACGATCTGGCTGCGGGACGCCCCGTTGCGGGCAATCTCGTCGCGCACCTTCTTGTCCATCGCCACCCGCACGGCCTCGTAGGTGTCGCGTTGGGCGTCGCTGAGCTCGACCCAGTGGACCATCTCGGTCTTGGCCGGCAGTTCGGTGGCCACCTGTTCCTTGGTGCGGCGCAGCAGGAACGGGCGGATGCGGCTGACCAGGTGCGCCAGGCGCTCGCCATCGCCGTGGCGTTCGATCGGGGTGCGGTAATCCTGGTTGAAGCGCTTGACCTCGCCCAGCCAGCCCGGCATCAGGAAGTGGAAGATCGACCATAGCTCGCCCAGGTTGTTTTCCATGGGCGTGCCGGTCAGGCACAGGCGCTGGTTGGCCTCAAGCTCGCAGACGGCGAGAGCGGCCTTGCTGGTGCTGCTCTTGATGTTCTGCGCTTCGTCGAGCACCAGCACGCTCCAGGGGTTGGCGCGCAGGTGCTCCAGGTCGCGCGGCACCAGGGCATAGGTGGTCAGCACCAGGTCGTACTCGCCCAGCTTGGCAAAATGCTTGCTGCGGCCCGGGCCGTGCAGGGCCAGCACGCGCAGCCCCGGGGCGAAGCGCTGGGCCTCGTCCAGCCAGTTGGGCACCAGGCTGGTGGGCATCACCGCCAGGGCCGGGTGGGGCAGGCGCCCGTGCTGTTTTTCCAGCAGCAGGTGGGCGAGCGTCTGCAGGGTCTTGCCCAGGCCCATGTCGTCGCCGAGGATGCCGCCGGTGCCCATCTCGCGCAGGGCCTGCAGCCAGTTGAGGCCTTGCTGCTGGTAGGGGCGAAGCGTGGCGGCGAGCCCGCTGGGCGGCTCGACCTGCAGGTCGCGGGCATCGCGCAGGCGCCGGCCGAGGTCGCGCACATGGGCGCCGCCTTCCCAGTGCAGGGGCAGGTGCTCGATGTCGTTGAGGCGCGCCGCGTCGGCGCGGTCCATGCGCAGGGTGGGCCCGGCGGCGTCTTCGTGCAGGTACAGCTCGCCGAGGGTGCCCATTACCGCCTTGATCCGCCCGTAGGGCAGGGCCACGCGCAGCGCCGGGCTGTCCAGGCGGCCGCGGTTGAGGTCGATCAGCAGGTGTTCGTCGTCACTGCGCCGGGCCAGTTCGCTGGGGCGCAGCAGCTCCGGGTTGCTGCGCAGCAGTTGCAGCACGATCGGCAACAGGCTGTGGCGCTGGCCATCGACGACGATGCCCAGCTCCAGGTCGAACCATTCGTGGCCAGGCGCTTCGTCGATGCTGGCGTACCAGTCGTCCACCTCTTGCAGGTTGAACGCGAAGTCGCGGTGGATATCGATGTCCCAGCCCGCCTCACGCAGGCGCGGCAGGCCTTCGCGGGCAAAGTGCAGCCAGGCTTCGTCGTCCGGCATTTGCAGCATCTCGCCGGCGCTGTCGGGCAGCGCCTTGCTCTGGCGGGTGGCGGGCTTGAAGCCGAGGTCGCGCAGGGCTTTGCGCAGCGCCTGCTCGGCTGCCGGCTGGCGGCGGATGCGCTGGCTGGTGGTGCCGACCAGGCGCGCCAGTGGCTTGTCGTCACTGCCGCTGGCGCGCAGGCCGTCGTAGTCGAATGACAGCGCGGCGCGATGCTGCATCTGGCGCTGCATGCGGCCGGTCTTAGGCATGTAGGCACTGAATTCGAGGCTGCCGAGGGTCAGATGGCCCTTAGGCAGAATGCCTTCGAGTTGCTCGGTGTTGACGGTGGTGGGTGTGGGGACTTGGCGGTTCAAGGCGTTCAATCGATGACTCAAGGGTACGACCAGGTGTTCCGGAACGGTGGGGGCGCGGGCAAGCTGGCTGGCGATGAAAGGGTCCAGGTCGTGCTGCAGCTTGCCCAGCAGGTGCGCTGCGCGGTCGACGTAGTACATGGGTTCGACGGGCAGCGCCAGCAGTTGGGTCTGCTCGCCCTGGTACCAGGCTCCCCGGTAGCTGCCATCGTCCAGCCTGACCCAGCGGAACTCGGCCTGCAGCGCCGGGCCACCCTCCAGTGGGTGAGCGTCGGTGGAAAAATGCAGGCGCCCGGTGGCCAGTGCGTAGCCGAGTAGTTCGGCGCCTTGCTTGCCTTCGAGCTCGACCACGGGGCGAACGGCCTGGTTGGTGGCATCGATCAGGCGCAATAACCGGGCATCGTCCTGGGTGACGTAGCGGGGTGGGTAGTAGATCAGTTCAGGCAACGAGGTGATCTTGCCGAACTGCACGCCGCCGTCGGCCTGGCGGGTGCCCTTGGCCACTTCCAGCGTGCACTGCTGGTTGCCGGTATGGATCAGGTAGTGAATGGCCGGGCCCTTGCGTTCGGGCTTGGCTGCAGCCACCTGCTGGCCGGTGGCTTCGAGGGTTTCTACCCATTGGTCGAGCGCCGGAGACAGCGCAGGCTGCTGTTGCGCCGGCTGGCTGTCGGGCAGGCTATCACCCAGCTGGGCAGCCAGCAGCGCGGCCACGCAGTGTTTGCAGTTCAGGCCCACCGGGCAGCTGCAGCGCCCGTAGACGCGAAGCTCGGCGCCGTTGAGCAGCAGCTCGATGGTCTGCCGATACTGCTCGCCCGACGATCCCTGGCAGGTCGCTTCGATGGTTTTGTCGTGCAGCGCCAGGAGGCGGGTGCGGCCTTGCGCCGCGTATGCCCGGCCCCGCTTCATGGCCCCGTCCTGGATGTGGTCGACCCAGCCCGGGTGGGCCCTCAGCAGGTGCCGCGCATCCTCCGTGCTCACATCACTGCTCCATCATCTCCGGGTCCATCACCGGCATTTTCGGCGTGCCGGGAGGGGTCACCTTCAACAGCAGGGCAAGGTGGCCGCCATCCATGAAGGTCAGCTGGCCGCCTTTCATGTTGCTGTTGCTCTGCTTGAACTGCTCGCTCTGCAGCACGTTGCCGTTGCCGTCGAGCTGGTTGACCCAGAAGTTCGCCTCCACTGCGATGAAGCGGCCCTCGGTGAGGCTGAGGTTGCCTTCGATCGGGAAGTGGCCGAACTGCTCTTCACCCGCGCCCAGGGCGATGCGGCTCGGCGCGCTGCCTACCTGCTGCTGCCAGGCCTTGTGCAGCAGCACGGTGTAGTCGGCCGTGGCTTGCAGGCGGGTGGCCTCGTCTTGCAGTGCCAATGGCCGCTCGGCGCCCTTGTCCAGGCGCGGGGCGCCGGCGCTCCAGTCTTCCGGGGCGAACGGGCTGGTGAAGGCGGGCACGCTGTTCTGCCGCACAAGGAGCATTTCCACCTGATACAGGCCTTCGGCGAAGGCGGCCGGCGCGAACAGCGCGAGCAACAAGGTCAGGCAACGGATGGCACGCATGGATCTTCCTTAGGCAGTCTGTGGGGTCAGGCGCTCGAACAGCGCTTCCAGAGTATTGAATCGTTCGTCGGGGCGTTCCATCGGTACCAGGAAACGGAACTGGGTGGCACCTTCGAATTTGTAGCGTTTGGGCTGGCTCTGGATCAGCTTGATCAGGGTCAGCGGGTCGACCGGCGTTTCGGCCTCGAACTCGAGCTTGCCGCCATTGGGGCCGGCGTCGACTTTCTTGATGCCGAGCTTTTCCGCCTGCAGCTTGAGCTGGGTCAGGCGAATCAGGTTCTTGGTCGGTTCGGGCAGCAGGCCGAAGCGGTCGATCATTTCCACCTGCAGGTCCTTGAGGCCTTCTTCGTCGGCCGCCGAGGCAATGCGCTTGTACAGGATCAGGCGCGCATGCACGTCGGGCAGGTAGTCCTCGGGGATCAGCGCCGGCAGGCGCAGGTTGATCTCCGGGCCGCCGCCCAGGGGCTGTTCGAGGTTCGGCTGGGTGCCCTTGCGGATGGCCTTGACCGCACGCTCGAGCATTTCCATGTAGAGGGTGAAGCCCACTGCCTGGATCTGCCCGCTCTGGCCTTCGCCCAGCAGCTCGCCGGCGCCGCGGATTTCCAGGTCGTTGGTGGCCAGGACGAAACCGGCCCCCAGGTCCTGGGTGTTGGCGATGGCTTCCAGGCGCTTCTCGGCGTCGCTGCTGACCTTCTGCCGCACAGGCGTGAGCAGGTAGGCGTAGGCCTGGTGGTGGCTGCGCCCGACCCGGCCGCGCAGCTGGTGCAGCTGGGCCAGGCCGAACTTGTCGGCGCGCTCGATGACGATGGTGTTGGCGCTGGGCACGTCGATGCCGGTCTCGATGATGGTCGAGGCGATCAGCACGTTGAAGCGCTTGTGGTAGAAGTCGCTCATCACCTGCTCGAGCTCGCGCTCGCGCATCTGCCCGTGGCCGATGCCGATCCGTGCCTCGGGGACCAGCTCGGCGAGGTCGGCGGCGCATTTTTCGATGGTCTTCACGTCGTTGTGCAGGTAGTACACCTGGCCGCCGCGCAGCAGTTCACGCAGCAGGGCTTCTTTGACCGTGCTGTTGTTCTGCTCCATGACGAAGGTGCGCACCGACAGGCGCCGCGCCGGTGGCGTGGCGATGATCGACAGGTCGCGCATGCCGGCCACGGCCATGTTCAAAGTACGCGGGATCGGCGTTGCGGTAAGGGTGAGGATGTCGACTTCGCTGCGCAGGGCCTTGAGCTGCTCCTTCTGGCGCACGCCGAAGCGGTGCTCTTCGTCGATCACCACCAGGCCCAGGTCCTTGAAGCGCACGTCATCCTGCAGCAGCTTGTGGGTGCCGATGAGGATGTCGATCTTGCCCTCGGCAAGGTCGGCGGCGGCCGCGGCCACTTCCTTGGCCGACTTGAAGCGGCTCATCACCTCGACCGTCACCGGCCAGTCGGCGAAGCGGTCGCGGAAGCTGTTGTAGTGCTGCTGGGCGAGCAGGGTGGTGGGCACCAATACCGCCACCTGGCGGCCGCTGTGCACGGCAATGAAGGCTGCGCGCATGGCCACTTCGGTCTTGCCGAAGCCGACGTCGCCGCACACCAGGCGGTCCATCGGCTTGGCGGCGAGCATGTCTGCGCGCACCGCTTCGATGGCGTTCTGCTGGTCCGGGGTTTCCTCGAATGGGAAGCCGGCACTGAAGGTGGCGTAGTCGGCGGCCGGGTCGGCGAAGGCATAGCCCTTGCGCGCGGCGCGGCGGGCATAGATGTCGAGCAGCTCGGCGGCCACGTCGCGCACCTGCTCGGCGGCCTTGCGCTTGGCCTTCTGCCAGGTTTCCGAACCGAGCCGGTGCAGCGGTGCCAGGGCATCGTCGCTGCCGGTGTAGCGGGCGATCAGGTGCAGGTTGGCCACCGGCACGTAGAGCTTGGCACCCTCGGCGTATTCCAGGGTCAGGAACTCGGCGGCCTGGCCTTCGATTTCCAGGGTGGCCAGGCCCAGGTAGCGGCCCACACCGTGGTCGATGTGCACCACCGGGGCGCCTTCACGTAATTCGGTGAGGTTCTTGATGACCGCATCGTTGGCCGCCTCGCCGCGTTTGTCGCGGCGCCGGCGCTGCATCACGCGCTGGCCGAACAGCGGGCTTTCGGCGACCAGGGCCAGGCCCGGGTCTTCGAGCAGCAGGCCTTCGTCGAGCGGGGCGATGGTGATCGCCAGGCGCTCGCTGCCGGTGATGAAATCGGCCCAGCTTTCGACTGTCTGCGGCCTCAGCTTGAGGCGTTCGAGCAGCTCCAGCAGCACCTCGCGGCGGCCCGCCGATTCGGCAGTGAACAGCACGCGGCCGTCGAACTCGTCGAGAAACGCCGACAGCGCCGCCAGCGGCTGGTTGGCCTTGGCCTCGATGGCCAGGTTGGGCAGAGCGCGGGCGGGGAAGCGTTCGCGGCCGCCGCCGGCCTCGATGTCGTCGGCGCTGACCACCACCCGTGGCCACTGCTTGAGCTGGGCGAAGCAGTCTTCCACCGGCAGGAACAGCTCGGCCGGGGGCAGCAGCGGGCGGGTCAGGTCGCCGCGGCGGTCTTCATAGCGCCCGCGCACATCGTTCCAGAAGTGCTCGGCAGCCTGTTCCACGCCCGGCAGGGAGAACACCTGGGTGTCGCTGGGCAGGTAGTCGAACAGGGTCGAGGTTTCTTCGAAGAACAGCGGCAGGTAGTACTCGATGCCGGCGGGGATGATGCCGCTGGCCAGGTCCTGGAAGATCGCGCTGCGGCGAAAATCGACGTCGAAACGCTCGCGGAAGCGCGCCTTGAAACGGGTCACTTCCTCCTTCTGCATGGGGAATTCGCGCGCCGGCAGCAGGCGGATCGAGTCGACCTTGTCGATCGAGCGCTGGGTCTCCGGGTCGAAGGTGCGCAGGGTTTCGATCTCGTCATCGAACAGGTCGATGCGGTAGGGCAGCTTGCTGCCCATCGGGAACAGGTCGATCAGCGCGCCGCGCACGGCGAACTCGCCGTGTTCGTAGACCGTGTCGACGCAGCGGTAGCCGCTGGCCTCCAGGCGCGTGCGCATCTGCTCCACGTCGATGGTCTGGCCCACGTCCAGCACCAGGCTGCTGCCGAGCAGAAAGCGCGTCGGCGCCAGGCGGTGCAGGGCCGTGGTGATCGGCACGACGAGGATGCCATGGCTCAGCTCCGGCAGCCGGTAGAGGCTGGCGATGCGCTGGGAAATGATGTCCTGGTGCGGCGAGAACAGGTCGTAGGGCAGGGTTTCCCAATCAGGGAACGGCAGCACCGGCAGCTCCGGGGCGAAGAAGCGCAGCTCCTGTTCCAGGCGGTCGGCGGCCTGGCTGTCGGCTGTCAGCAACAGGGTGAAGCGCCCGGCGCTGCTGGCGGCTTCGGCGATGGCCAGGCTGAGGGCGGCCCCGGGCAGGTTGCCCCAGGTTTGTTTGCCGGCCGTGGCCGACAGTTGCGGTAGGCGCAGAACTGACACGGGAGATTGCACTCCAAGCGTTGCGGCAAAGAGGTCGATTGTACCGGTGCCAGTGCGTGCTGTCAGGCTCGGAAAGGGGCATGGACGCGGGCTGGCGCTGCATCGACAGGCGCTCATTGCCGGTTACGCGTTGGGGCGTCATAATGTAGCCCCTTTTTTCTCCCCCTACATGTGGAAGGTTCCCGTGACTCAGAAGCCCGACCAGTGTCTTGGTGAGTGGATTGATCGTGAAGCTCTGGCTGAAGCGATGATCCCGCTTATCGGTCAGCTCTACCGCAACAACAATGTGGTGAGCTCGATTTATGGCCG
>NZ_DJTF01000123.1:0-4862 GCF_002438125.1 Pseudomonas sp. UBA6315 | reverse complement strand
GCGGAACTGGCGGTGCGCGGCGTGGTTAACCGCGAAGACCTGGCCGAGCAGTCGATTGACGACCTGCTCGACATCGACGGCATCGACGAAGAGCGTGCCGGCAAGTTGATCATGGCCGCCCGAGCCCACTGGTTCGAGTAATTAGGCGCGGCCTGAGGAGAGAAGTGCATGACGCAAGTCACGGTGAAAGAACTGGCCCAAGAGGTCGAGGCACCGGTAGAGCGCCTGCTGCAGCAGATGCGTGAGGCAGGTCTGCCGCACACCGACGCCGGTCAGGTAGTGACCGACAATGAGAAGCAGACTCTGCTGACCCATTTGAAGAGCAGCCACAAGAGCAAGGCGGAAGAGCCGCGCAAGATTACCTTGCAGCGCAAGACCACCAGCACCCTGCGTGTCGCCGGTAGCAAAAGCATCAGCGTAGAAGTACGCAAGAAGAAAGTATTCGTTCAGCGCAGCCCTGAAGAAATCCAGGTTGAGCAGAAGCGTGAGCAGGAAGAGCGCCGCGCGGCCGAAAACGCTGCGCGCGAGAAGGTCGAAGCCGACGTTCGCCAGCGCAACGAAGAGCAGGCCCGTCGTCAGGCGGCCGAAGCCCCTGCGGCTGCTCAAGCGCCAGCTGCCAAGGCCGAGCCGGCACCTGCTGCCGCTCCGGCACCGGTAGTTGCCGAGGCCCCGGCGTCGGAAGACGCCGCTGCCCGTGCTGCCGAGCGCAAGAAGGACGAGACCCGTCGCAACGAAAGCCGCACTCGCGATGACGACCGTCGTCGTGGCGAGGCGCCGCGTGTGTCGATCAAGGTCAAGGTCAAGGAGAAGGAAAAAGCGCCGACTCCACGTGCCGCGCCGCGCACTACCGACGAAGAGAGCGATGGCGCTCGTCGTGGTCGTGGTGGCAAGGGCAAGCTGAAGAAGCGTAACCAGCATGGCTTCCAGAACCCGACCGGCCCCGTCATCCGTGACGTGACCATCGGCGAGACCATCACCGTCTCGGAACTGGCCAACCAGATGTCCGTCAAGGGCGCTGAAGTGGTCAAGTTCATGTTCAAGATGGGCACCCCGGTTACCATCAACCAGGTGCTCGACCAGGAAACCGCTCAGCTGATCGCAGAAGAGCTGGGCCACAAGGTTACCCTGGTCAGCGACACCGCCCTGGAAGACTCCCTGGCAGAATCGCTGAAGTTCGAAGGCCAGACCGAGTCGCGCGCGCCGGTGGTTACCGTCATGGGTCACGTTGACCATGGCAAGACCTCGCTGCTCGACTACATCCGTCGTGCCAAGGTTGCCGCTGGCGAAGCCGGTGGTATCACCCAGCACATCGGTGCCTACCACGTGGAAACCGACCGCGGCATGGTCACCTTCCTCGACACCCCTGGCCACGCTGCGTTCACCCAGATGCGTGCCCGTGGTGCCAAGGCGACCGACATCGTCATCCTGGTGGTGGCGGCGGACGACGGCGTGATGCCGCAAACCCGCGAAGCCGTTCAGCATGCCAAGGCAGCTGGCGTTCCGCTGGTGGTCGCGGTGAACAAGATCGACAAGCCGGGTGCCGACCTCGATCGCATCCGCAACGAGCTGGCCGTTGAAGGCGTTACCTCCGAGGACTGGGGTGGTGACACGCCGTTCGTCAAGGTTTCGGCGAAGATGGGTACCGGTGTCGACGAACTGCTCGAAGCCGTTCTGCTGCAGGCCGAGATCCTCGAACTGACCGCCACGCCGACCGCTCCAGGTCGTGGTGTGGTCGTCGAATCGCGCCTGGACAAGGGCCGTGGCCCAGTGGCCACCATCCTGGTTCAGGACGGTACCCTGCGTCAGGGCGACATGGTCCTGTGCGGCTCCAACTATGGCCGCGTGCGCGCCATGCTCGACGAGAACGGCAAGCCTGTGAAGGAAGCTGGCCCGTCGATCCCGGTCGAGATCCTCGGCCTGGACGGCACGCCGGAAGCCGGTGACGAGCTGTCGGTGGTTGCCGACGAGAAGAAAGCCCGCGAAGTTGCCCTGTTCCGTCAAGGCAAGTACCGCGAGGTCAAGCTGGCCCGTGCTCACGCCGGCAAGCTGGAAAACATCTTCGAGACCATGGGTCAGGAAGAGAAGAAGACCCTCAACATCGTCCTCAAGACCGACGTGCGCGGTTCCCTGGAAGCACTGCAGGGTTCGCTGGGCGGTCTGGGCAACGACGAAGTTCAGGTTCGCGTGATCGGTGGCGGCGTCGGTGGTATCACCGAAAGCGACGCCAACCTGGCGCTGGCGTCCAACGCGGTGCTGTTCGGCTTCAACGTGCGTGCCGATGCCGGTGCGCGCAAGATCGTCGAGCAGGAAGGTCTGGATATGCGTTACTACAACGTGATCTACGACATCATCGAAGACGTCAAGAAAGCCCTGACCGGCATGCTCGGCAGCGATGTTCGCGAGAACATCCTGGGTGTCGCCGAAGTGCGTGACGTGTTCCGTTCGCCGAAGTTCGGCGCCATCGCTGGCTGTATGGTCATCGAGGGTACCGTGTACCGCAACCGTCCGATCCGCGTACTGCGCGACGACGTGGTGATCTTCGAAGGCGAGCTGGAATCGCTGCGTCGCTTCAAGGACGACGCCTCGGAAGTGCGTTCGGGCATGGAGTGCGGTATTGGCGTCAAGAGCTACAACGACGTCAAGGTCGGCGACAAGATCGAAGTCTTCGAGAAAGTCCAGGTTGCTCGTACCCTTTAAGGGCGGGCATGGCGCCAGCCCCCGCCGCAGGGCGGTGGCAGCGCCTCGGAAGGTAGCGCCCGGTCAGGCTCAAGCTTGACCGGGCGTTTGCCGCTTTAAGTTACAGGTAGCAAGAATGGCCAAAGAATACAGCCGTACCCAACGTATCGGTGATCAGATGCAGCGCGAGCTGGCAGAACTGATCCGCCGTGAAGTCAAAGACCCACGCGTCGGTCTGGTGACCATCACCGCCGTGGACGTCAGCCGCGACCTGGGCCATGCCAAGGTCTTCATCACCGTCAT
This sequence comes from Pseudomonas sp. UBA6315, assembly GCF_002438125.1. Classification (NCBI taxonomy): domain Bacteria; kingdom Pseudomonadati; phylum Pseudomonadota; class Gammaproteobacteria; order Pseudomonadales; family Pseudomonadaceae; genus Pseudomonas; species Pseudomonas sp. UBA6315. The sequence goes on along the minus strand of NZ_DJTF01000123.1, from coordinate 1,883 downwards.
GGGCGAAGAAACCCCTGACGCCGTGCAGCAGTCGCTCAAGGCACTGAACAGCGCCGCCAGCTTCCTGCGCCTGCACCTGGGCCGCTCGATGCAGCTGCGCAGCGTGCCGCAATTGCATTTCCACTTCGATGAAAGTGTCAGCCGTGGTGTACACCTGTCGGCACTGATCGAGCGTGCAGTGGCCGAAGACCGCCTGCACAAGGATGCCGACGAGCTGGACACCAAGGAGTAAGCGGTGGCCCAGGTCAAACGTATCCGCCGCAACGTCAGCGGCATCATCCTGCTCGACAAGCCGCTGGGGTTCACCTCCAACGCCGCGTTGCAGAAAGTCCGCTGGTTGCTCAATGCCGAGAAGGCCGGGCACACCGGCAGCCTCGACCCATTGGCCACCGGCGTGCTGCCGCTGTGCTTCGGTGAAGCGACCAAGTTTTCCCAGTACCTGCTCGATTCCGACAAGGGCTACGAAACGGTCATGCAGCTGGGGCAGACTACCAGCACCGCGGACGCTGAAGGCGAAGTCCTGCAGACCCGCGAAGTGACCGTTGGTCGCGCCGATCTGGAAGCGGTCATCCCGCGTTTTCGCGGTGAGATCCTTCAAGTACCGCCGATGTACTCGGCGCTCAAGCGCGATGGCCAGCCGCTGTACAAACTGGCACGTGCAGGAGAGGTAGTGGAGCGCGAGGCGCGTTCTGTTACTATTGGCCGCTTGGAATTGCTCGAGTGCGAAGGCACCCGTGCAAGGCTGTCGGTTGGTTGCAGCAAAGGCACCTATATTCGCACCCTGGTGGAGGATATCGGTGAGGCCCTGGGCTGCGGCGCCTATGTCGCCGAGCTGCGCAGGACCCACGCCGGGCCCTTCGCGCTGGCACAGACGGTCACCCTCGAAGAACTCGAGCAGGCCCACGCCGAAGGCGGTAACGAAGCGCTCGATCGCTTCCTGATGCCTTCTGACAGCGGGCTGCTGGACTGGCCGCTGGTCTGCCTGTCCGAACACAGTGCGTTCTACTGGCTGCATGGCCAGGCAGTACGTGCCCCGGAAGCGCCGCAGTTCGGCATGGTCCGGGTACAGGATCACAACGGTCGCTTCATCGGTATCGGTGAAGTGAGCGAAGACGGGCGCATTGCGCCGCGTCGGCTGATTCGGTCGGAATGACCGAAACCGCAGGCCAAGGCTTCGGCTCAAGCCTGCGGATACAAGGGTGGCTGTCAGTAGGCACGGTCACACCTTTCTTATTAATACAGGGATTTGTCCCTGGCCTATTGGACCCCGGTGACGGGATCCGTTTAATCAGGAGTTGCCTCATGGCCCTCAGCGTTGAAGAAAAAGCTCAAATCGTTACCGACTACCAGCAAGCCGCTGGCGACACTGGTAGCCCGGAAGTTCAGGTTGCTCTGCTGACCGCGAACATCAACAAGCTGCAAGGCCACTTCAAGGCCAACGGCAAAGACCACCACTCCCGTCGTGGCCTGATCCGCATGGTCAACCAGCGTCGTAAGCTGCTGGATTACCTGAAGGGCAAAGACACCACTCGTTACAGCGCCCTGATCGGTCGCCTGGGCCTGCGTCGCTAATAGCGGCCTGGTCAGTGGTGTGCATGGCGTGTCGCATGCTTCGAGAACGCTGCCTGGCAGCGTTTTCGTTGGACACGTCACGCGTATCTTCGAGGTTGGCAGCCTGGCAATGCTGAGCGGATTTTCCGCTTGGCGCCAGGCTCCCAGCCTCGTGTTGTATCTGGACGGTCAATGGGGCCGATTCCCCGTTCTGCCCAAGAATTCGCAAGAAACCAGTTCCCCCAGAGCCACTGAAAAAGGTAGGAAACCGTGAACCCGGTAATCAAGAAATTCCAGTTCGGTCAATCGACCGTTACTCTCGAAACGGGCCG
>NZ_DJTF01000030.1:33959-63204 GCF_002438125.1 Pseudomonas sp. UBA6315 | reverse complement strand
GCTATGCCAAGGCGGGCAAGCACCTGCGCGTGGTGCACTTGTCGGAGCGTTGCAAGAAGCTGCTGAAGCGGGCCGGCGAGCAGCACTGAGCCCCATCGCCGGCAAGCCGGCTCCCACACCGATCAGTGCAACGCTGCAGATCCCTGTGGGAGCCGGCTTGCCGGCGATCGAAGGCGAAGCCTTCGGCTGATCACTTGCCGCTGGTTTTTTTCACGATCAATTCGACGATACTCGCCGGCGCCTCGGCATAGCGGGTGAACTCCATGGTGTAGCTGGCCCGCCCCTGGGTCATCGAGCGCATCGAGGTGGCATAACCGAACATCTCCCCCAGCGGCACCTCGGCGCGGATCACCTTGCCGGCCGGGGTCTCGTCGCCATCCTGGATCATCCCGCGGCGCCGGCTCAGGTCGCCCATGATGTCGCCCTGGTACTCCTCGGGCGTCACCACCTCGACCTTCATCACCGGCTCCAGCAGCACCGCGCCGCCTTTTTGCGACAGCTGCTTGGTGGCCATGGACGCGGCAATCTTGTAGGCCATCTCGTTGGAGTCGACGTCGTGGTACGAGCCGTCGAACACTGCCGCCTTGAGGTTGATCAGCGGGTAGCCGGCGAGCACGCCGTTCTTCATCTGCTCCTCGATGCCTTTCTGGATGGCCGGGATGTACTCGCGCGGCACCACGCCGCCGACGATCTCGTTGGTGAACTCCAGGCCTTCCTTGCCCTCATCGCCCGGCGCGAAGCGGATCCAGCAGTGGCCGTACTGGCCGCGCCCGCCCGACTGGCGAACGAAGCGGCCCTCGATCTCGCAGGTGTTGCGGATCTTCTCGCGGTAGGCCACCTGGGGCTTGCCGATGTTGGCCTCGACGTTGAACTCGCGGCGCATGCGGTCGACGATGATGTCCAGGTGCAGCTCGCCCATGCCCGAAATGATGGTCTGGGCGGTTTCCTCGTCGGTGCGCACGCGGAACGAGGGGTCTTCCTGGGCCAGCTTGCCCAGGGCGATGCCCATCTTCTCCTGGTCGGCCTTGGTCTTGGGCTCCACCGCCACGGAAATCACCGGGTCGGGGAAGTCCATGCGCTCGAGGATGATCGGCTTGACGATGTCGCACAGGGTGTCGCCGGTGGTCACGTCCTTCATGCCGATCAGCGCGGCGATGTCGCCGGCGCACACGTCCTTGATTTCGGCGCGCTGGTTGGCGTGCATCTGCACCATGCGGCCGATGCGTTCCTTCTTGCCCTTGACCGAGTTGAGCACGGCATTGCCGGAGCTGAGCACCCCGGAATAAACCCGGGCGAAGGTGAGGGTGCCGACGAACGGGTCGGTGGCGATCTTGAAGGCCAGGGCCGAGAACGGCTCCTTGTCGTCGGCGTGGCGTTCCAGGTGTTTGTTTTCATCGTCGGGGTCGGTGCCCCTGATCGCCGGGATTTCCGAAGGCGCGGGCAGGTAGTCGATGACGGCATCGAGCATCAGCGGCACGCCCTTGTTCTTGAACGAGGAGCCGAGGATGGTCGGCACGATCTCGTTGGCGATGGTGCGCTGGCGCAGGGCGGCCTTGATCTCGTCGATGGTCAGTTCCTCACCGTCGAGAAACTTCATGGTCAGCTCGTCATTGGCCTCGGCCGCGGCTTCGAGCATGTGCGCGCGCCATTCGTCGGCCAGTGCCTGCAGCTCGGCGGGGATTTCTTCTTCGCGGTAGCTGGTGCCCTGGTCGGCCTCATTCCAGTAGATGGCCTTCATCTTCACCAGGTCGATCTGGCCGATGAAGTTTTCCTCGCTGCCGATGGCCAGCTGGATCGGCACCGGGTGGTGCCCCAGGCGCTTGTCGATCTGCTTGACCACGCGCAGGAAGTCGGCGCCCTGGCGGTCCATCTTGTTGATGTAGGCCAGGCGCGGCACGTGGTACTTGTTGGCCTGGCGCCAGACCGTCTCGGACTGCGGCTCGACCCCGTCGGCGCCGCTGAACACCACCACCGCGCCGTCGAGCACGCGCAGCGAACGCTCCACCTCGATGGTGAAGTCGACGTGGCCGGGGGTGTCGATGATGTTGAAGCGGTACTTGTCGGCGAACTGCTTGGTCGAGCCTTGCCAGAAGGCCGTGGTCGCCGCCGAGGTGATGGTGATGCCGCGCTCCTGCTCCTGGGCCATCCAGTCCATGGTCGCGGCGCCATCATGCACCTCGCCCATCTTGTGGTTGACCCCGGTGTAGAAGAGGATGCGCTCGGTGGTGGTGGTCTTGCCGGCGTCCACGTGGGCGACGATGCCGATATTGCGGTACAGCTCGATGGGCGTTGTACGGGCCATGACGGACTACCTGCGGCGATGCGGATTCTCCCAAGGTAGCAGAGCGGGAGAATCCTGCTTTACCGCCGGGCCGTCAGTCGGCCTGGGCTTGCAGCAGCCAAACGCCTTCTACTTCACGGGCCAGGCCGCTGGCGGCCAGCAGGGCCAGCAGGCGCTCGTGCAGGGCGGCTTCGGTGAAGGTCTTGAGGGTGGCCAGATCGAGGGTGCCGGCCAGGGTCAGTTCGGCCTTGGTGTACGACAGCCAGGCCTTTTTCAGCGCCTGCGCCACATCGCTGCCGGCGGTGCTGGCGAAACGGCGGTGCCAGCTGCGGCCTTCGAAGGTGAAGCTGTGGGCGTGGCTGTAGGTGCTCGGGTCAGCGCCTTCGCTGCAGCGGTGGCAGCGGCACGGGCCTTCGCCGAAGGCTGCGCGCAGGTAGCTGTTGAAGTCCACGACGGGCTTGAGGGTCAGGCGTTTGTCGACCTCGAACAGGTCGGCGATCAGGGGTTCTTCGGCGCTCACTCGGTGTCCTCGTGTGGTGTGGCGTGCATCGGCGGGCACCCTAACAGATCAGGGCGGGGGAGGCCATGCGGTTGTGCCGTGTGGGAGCCGGCTTGCCGGCGATGAGGCCAGTAGAGACAACAGCGCACGGCTGCCGTACTCTACGCGCCCGCAAGCCTACATCTGACTCCGAGGTAACCCCGCTTGAGCAACAAGTACCCGTACACCGCCATCGTGACCATCAGCGCCGAAGACCGTGGCGGCGATACCGAGGCCTCCGAGAACCCCAGCATGCGCGTCGGCCTCGAAGCGGTGACCGAAACCCTGAAGAAGGTGCATTTCGTCGGTACACTCGCGGCCCCCGAAAAACCCGCCACGCACATCTGCGTGACCCTGGACAACGGCCTGACCTACTACGGCCCGATCGTCAACGGCCACGCCGAACTCGAAGGCGGCTGGATCGCCTTCGAATCCGACATGCTCACCCCCAACGAGCTGGGCCTGTAAGCCTCAGCTCAGCTGCGCCAGGCACTGCTCGAGGATATCCAGGCCTTCCTCGAGCACCTCGGCCTCGATGGTCAAGGGTGCCAGCAGGCGGATGATGTGCCGCGCCTTGCCGCTGGGCATCAGCAGCAGCCCCTTGGCCCGCGCCGCTTCCATCACCTTGGCCAGCAGCGCCGGTGCCGGGCTGCCGTCGGCATTGACGAACTCGATACCGCGCATGGCGCCGACCCCGGTCAGGCGGCCGATGAATGCAAAGCGGCCTTGCCAGCGCGCCACCCGGCTGACGATCGCCTGCTCCTGGCGCTCGCCCCAGGTGGCGAGGTTTTCGTCGCTCATCTGCGCCAGGCTCGCCAGCGCCGCGGCACAGGCGATCGGGTTGCCCGAGTAGGTGCCGCCCAGGCCGCCCTTGGGCAATGCCGACATCAGCGCCTGGCGCCCGACCACCGCCCCCAGCGGCATGCCGCCGGCGATGCTCTTGGCCAGCAGCAGCAGGTCGGGCTCGATCCCCAGGCGCGGGAAGGCGAAGCGCTGGCCGGTACGGCCGAAGCCAGACTGAATTTCGTCGATGATGATCAGGATCCCGTGCTCGTCGCAGAACTTGCGCAGGGCCTGGGCGAACGCCGGGTCCAGGGCCAGGAAGCCGCCTTCGCCCTGCACCGGTTCGAAGATGAACGCGGCCACGTCCTCCACCGCCAGCTCCACGCTGAACAGCCGCTCCATGGCCTTGAGCGCCTGCTCGCAGGTCACGCCGGTGTCGGCGCTGGGGTAGGGCAGGTGGTAGACCGGCCCTGGCAGTTCGCCGACCCGCTGCTTGTACGGGGCGACCTTGCCGTTGAGGTTGAGGGTGGCCAGGGTGCGCCCATGGAAGCCGCCGTCGAAGGCGATGATGGCGCGCTTGCCGGTGGCGCCGCGGGCGACTTTCAGGGCGTTTTCCGCCGCTTCCGCGCCGCTGTTGGTGAGCATGCCGGCCAGTGGGTAGCTGACCGGGACAAAGGCGCTCAGCTGCTCCATCAGCGCCAGGTACGGCCCGTGGGGCGCGGCATTGAAGGCGTAGTGGGTCAGGCGCGTGGCCTGGGCCTGGATCGCCTCGACCACGGCCGGGTTGCAATGGCCCAGGTTGAGTACGCCGATACCGCCGACGAAGTCGATGTAACGTTTGCCGTCGGTATCCCAGACTTCGGCATTGCGGCCATGGGAAAGTGTGATCGGGTGAACGATGGCAATGGATTGGCTAATACTTTCCTGGTTCATGGGGCACGCGGACCTTGTTCGAGTTTCTTACTATCCAAGCGTGCCGGGGTATTATTCCGCAAACGAATTATTTGATTGCGATCATTCCCTGGATTCGTGATCTTTCTGCGCCGGCCTCTTCGCGGGGCAAGCCCGCTCCCACAAGGGCACCACCCAAGCTCGAAGTTGTTGAGTACTTTGTGGGAGCGGGCTTGCCCCGCGAAGAGGCCCGTGCAGGTGCGCTCAATCCCCCTCAGCCACCCGCTCGCGAATCCACTGCACGAATGCCCTGACCTTGGGCACCTCGGCGGCATGCTCGGCATGGGCGATGAAGTGCCGGCCATTGCTCGCCACCGGGTGGTCCCAGGCCACCACCAGCTTGCCCTCGCTCAGCTCCTCGGCCACCAGGTAGCGCGGAATCAGAGCGATGCCGCAACCGGCGATGGCCGCGCGGATGCACAGGTAGAACGTGTCGAAGCGCGGCCCGTGGTAGCTGTTCTGGCTGTGCAGGCCAAGGCCCAGGAACCACTCGTGCCAGGCTTCCGGGCGCGAGGCGCACTGCAGCAGGCGGTGCTCGGTAAGCGCCTGGGCGCTGTCGAAACTGTGCCGGGCGCGCAGCGCCGGGGCGCACACCGGCACCACCTCTTCGCTGAACAGCTCGATGCAAGTGGCCCCCGGCCAGGTGCCCTGGCCGAAGAAGAAGGCGATGTCGGCCTTGGCCTGCACCAGGTCGAACGGCTCCAGTTCGTTGCGGATGTCCAGGTGGATGCGCGGGTAGCGGTCGCCAAAACCCTTGAGCCTGGGCACCAGCCAGCGCGCGCCGAAGGTCGGCTGGGTGGCGATGCGCAGCACCTCGGTTTCGTCGCCGTAGCTGAGGATGTAGCGGCTGGAGATGTCGATCTGGTTGAGGATCTTGTTCACCTCGGCCAGGTACAGGGCGCCGGCCGGGGTCAGGTGCAGGCGCCTGCGAATGCGCTGGAACAACGAGTGCGCGAGCATCTCCTCCAGCTGCGCCACCTGCTTGCTCACGGCGCTCTGGGTCAGGTGCAGCTCTTCGGCGGCGCGGGTGAAGCTCAGGTGGCGGGCGGCAGCTTCGAAGCACTGCAAAGCGGTGGTGGAGGGCATCAGGCGTTTGGACATGGCAAGGATTTACCGAGCAAAAAAGGAAGAAGTTCATTCCCAAATGGAATCATGTGCTTCGAAAAGGTCGTTTGTTGACCCGCGCCTATAGATTAATACTGACCTCGATCAACGATTACAACCGGTGATGCAAAGAGGAGGTCAGTGCGCGACCGGCAACTTCAGAACAAGAAAAAAGAGCAACACACCTACAAGAATTCTGCTCCAACTTTTTCAGCCGTCCGTGTGGCGGCCGACCCATTCGAGGGTTCTCCATGGCTTCGCTAGACAACAACAAACAGCGTTCCTTGCAGCACGGCCTGACATCGCGTCAGGTGTCCATGATCTCCATCGCCGGCATCATCGGCGCCGGCCTGTTCATCGGCTCGTCCAACGCCATCGCCACCGCCGGCCCGGCCATCCTCATCTCCTACGCCATGACCGGCCTGCTGGTGCTGCTGGTGATGCGCATGCTCGGCGAAATGGCCATCGCCAACCCCAACAGCGGCTCGTTCTCCACCTACGCCTCCGAGGCCATCGGCCCCTGGGCCGGCTTCACCATCGGCTGGCTGTACTGGTGGTTCTGGGTGCTGATCATCCCGGTCGAGGCCATCGCCGGCGCAGACATCCTGCACGCCTACTTCCCCGGGGTGCCGTCGTGGCTGTTCGCCTTCCTGATCATGTTCCTGCTGTCGGGCACCAACCTGGTCAGCGTGAAGAACTTCGGTGCGTTCGAGTACTGGTTCGCCCTGGTCAAGGTGATTGCCATCGTCGCCTTCATCGCGGTCTGCAGCCTGGCCGTGTTCGGCTTCTGGCCGCTGGCCGAAGTGTCCGGCGTGAGCCGCCTGTGGGATAACGGCGGGTTCATGCCCAACGGTTTCGGCACGGTGCTGGGCGGTGTGCTGATCACCATCTTCTCGTTCTTCGGCGCCGAGATCGTGACCATCGCCGCCGATGAAACCGCCAACCCGAAAGACAAGATCCGCCGCGCCACCAACCTGGTGGTGTACCGCATCGCGATCTTCTACCTGGCGTCGATCTTCCTGGTGGTGTCGCTGGTGGCGTGGAACGACCCGGGCCTGAAGGCAGTAGGCTCGTTCCAGCGGGTGCTGGAAGTGCTCAACGTCCCGGGCGCCAAGCTGTTGGTCGACCTGGTGGTGCTGGTGGCGGTCACCAGCTGCATGAACTCCGGCCTCTACACCGCCTCGCGGATGCTCTACTCGCTGGGCGCACGCGGCCAGGCGCTGAGCATGACCAAGCGTATTTCCGGCGCGGGCGTGCCCACCGTGGCGGTGCTTCTCTCCACCCTGGCAGGCTTTGCCGGCTGCTTCGTCAACTATGTGTTCCCCGGCAAGGTGTTCGGCTTTTTGCTCTCCACCACCGGCGCCATCGCCTTGCTGGTGTACCTGGTGATCGCCGTGTCGCAGCTGCGCATGCGTGCCCGTGCCGACCGCGAAGGGCGGCCGCTGGAGCTGAAGATGTGGCTGTTCCCGTGGCTCACCTGGCTGGTGATCGGCACCATCTTGCTGGTGCTCGGCTACATGCTGTTCAACGAGGCCTACCGTTACGAAACGCTGATGACCGCTGGGGTAACCCTGTTCATCCTGCTGGTGTCGCTGACCCAGAAGGGCGGCAAGGTGGTTGCGCAGACGGCTTGAGCTTTCTGATTTAATGGGGGCGTTGCGCGCCCCCATTCCAACAAGCACAGGAAGCGTATGAACGAGCACACCCTTTCCCTCCAGGCCCTGGCCGCGCCCGAAGGCACCTGCTACGGCTGCGGCTGCTCCCACCCCAGCGGCCTGCACCTGCAAAGCCACTGGGACAGCGACGGTATCCACCTTTTGTGCCGGCACAACCCCGACAGCAGCTTCATCGGCTGGCCCGGCCTGGTCTACGGCGGGCTCCTGGCGATGCTGGTCGACTGCCACTCCAACTGGACGGCCATGGCCTACCACTACCGCGCCGAGGGCCGCGAGCCCGGCAGCCTGCCGCGTATCGATTGCGTCACCGGCAGCCTGGGCGTGAACTACCTCAAGCCCACGCCGATGGGGGTCGAACTGCTGCTCAAGGCCCGCGTCGAAGGTGAAGTGGGGCGCAAGACCCGCGTGCTGTGCGAGGTCTGGGCCGGCGATGTGCTCACCGTCAGCGCCGACTCGGTGTTCGTGCGCGTCGACACCGAAAAGCTCAAGCTCAAGGCGCACGGCCAGGCGAGCTGAGCACCGGCCGGTGATGGTCAGCCGCGCGCGATGCCACTAGAGTGACAAGTTCCACTTCCCTGGCACAGGTTGACCATGACCGATCTCAGCGCATTCCCCATCACCCGCAAATGGCCCGCGCAGCACCCCGAGCGCCTGCAGTTGTATTCGTTGCCCACGCCCAATGGGGTGAAGGTGTCGATCATGCTGGAGGAGATCGGCCTGCCCTACGAGGCGCACAAGGTCAGCTTCGACAGCGACGAGCAGATGAGCCCGGAGTTCATCTCCCTCAGCGCCAACAACAAGATCCCGGCGATCCTCGACCCCAACGGGCCGGGCGGCCAGCCGCTGCCGCTGTTCGAGTCGGGCGCGATTCTGCAGTACCTGGCCGAGAAGAGCGGGCAACTGCTCAGCCAGGACCCGGCCACCCGCTACCAGACGATCCAGTGGCTGATGTTCCAGATGGGCGGCATCGGGCCGATGTTCGGCCAGGTTGGCTTCTTCCATTTCTTTGCCGGCAAGGACTTCGAAGACAAGCGCCCGCGTGATCGCTACGTCAACGAATCGAAGCGCTTGCTGGGCGTGCTGGACCGGCATCTGAAGGGCCGCGAATGGATGGTCGAGCACTACAGCATTGCCGACATCGCCATCTTCCCCTGGGTGCGCAACCTGGTGGAGCGCTATAACGCGCGGGAGCTGGTGGGGTTCGATGAGTTCAAGGAAGTGCAGCGGGTGCTGGCCAGGTTCCTCGAGCGGCCGGCGGTGCAGCGTGGGCTGAAGATTCCGGGTTGATGTGGGCAGGTCTGGCCCTATCGCCGGCAAGCCGGCTCCCACGGGTACTCCACAGCACTCAGGCCCAGTGGTGTACCTGTGGGAGCCGGCTTGCCGGCGATAGGGCCAGCCCGGTCAGCTCAAAAAATCTGGTTGAGCAGCCAGTACAGGCTCCCCGCCAGCAGCATCGCCGCCGGCAAGGTCAACACCCAGGCCATCAGCAAATTGATCAGCGTGCGTTTCTGAATCCCCGAGCCATTGGCGACCATGGTCCCGGCTACGCCGGAGCTCAGCACATGGGTGGTCGAAACCGGCAGGCCGAACATGTCCGCAGCACCGATGGTGCACATCGCCACCACCTCGGCCGAAGCGCCCTGGGCATAGCTCAGGTGGGTCTTGCCGATCTTCTCGCCCACCGTCACCACGATGCGCCGCCAGCCGACCATGGTCCCAAGCCCCAGGGCGATGGCCACGGCCACCTTGACCCACAGCGGGATGTAGCGGGTGGCGTCGTCGAGCTGGGTCTTGAACAATTGCACGTGGCTGCGGGTGTCGGCGTCGAAGCTGACCAGCTGGTTTTTCTCCATCAGGCGGATCGCTTCGCTGGTCAGGTACATGTCATTGCGCACGTTGGCCATGGCCTCGGCCGGCACCCGCTTGAGCGAACCGTAGCCTTTGACTTCCTCGCCGATCATGCCGGTGAGGCTGGCCAGGGCAGGCACCAGTTGCGGGTTGGCCTTGGGCTCTGAGATGAACGCGGTCAGCACCTGGCGCGGGTCGCCGGGCAACGGCCGCGGGTCGGAGCGCACCAGGGCCTGGCGGGTCACTTCGGCAACGGCGGAGAACTGCAGCGCCTGCTCGCTGGGCATGGTCTTGTTCAGCGCGTAGGCCATCGGCAAGGTGCCGACCAGGATCAGCATGATCAGGCCCATGCCTTTTTGCCCGTCGTTGGAGCCGTGGGCGAAGGAAACCCCGGTACAGGTGAGGATCAGCACCCCACGGATCCACCAAGGTGGCGGCGTGCGGCCTTCCGGTGCCTGGTACAGCTCCTTGCGCTTGACCAGCGCGCGCAGGGCGAGCAGCAGCAGGGCGGCGCAGGCGAAGCCGATCAAGGGCGAGAACAGCAGGGCGTAGCCGACCTTGCTGGCCTGGCCCCAGTCCACCCCGCTGGTGCCGTCGCGCCCATGCATCAGGGCGTTGGCCACGCCTACGCCGATGATCGAGCCGATCAGGGTGTGCGAGGACGAGGCCGGCAGGCCCAGCCACCAGGTGCCGAGGTTCCAGATGATCGCGGCCAGCAGCAGGGCGAAGACCATGGCGAACCCCGCGGTGGAGCCCACCTGCAGTATCAGCTCCACCGGCAGCAGGGCAATGATGCCGAAGGCCACCGCGCCGCTGGAAAGCAGCACGCCGAGGAAATTGCACAGCCCCGACCAGACCACCGCCACCGGCGCCGGCAGCGAGTGGGTATAGATCACCGTGGCCACGGCATTGGCGGTATCGTGGAAGCCATTGACGAACTCGAAGCCCAGGGCGATCAACAGCGCCAGGCCCAGCAGCAGAAACGGCGTGACCGTGGTGATCACCGTGCCGCTGGCGCTGACGTCCTGCTTGAGGCTCCAGGCGGTGTAGGCGATGCCGGCCATGAGCAGGCCGAAGAACAGAAAGAGTGTGGCGCGCCCGGGTTTGTGCGACAGCTGCGGGCGTGAATCGCGGTGGGCCAGTTGCGGCTGGCTGGCCAGTGACGGGGTTGCCATGGTGGCTCCGAGTGGCTTCAGGCGAAGGTGCCGAAGGCTGTCAGCATAGAAACAATTCGTTACCGGGACGTGACCTCGGTCAATGAATTACCTAGGCTCAAGACGAGTGGTAAAGGCAGGAGAACCCCATGATTCGCTGCAAGCGCGTCTATGACGCGGCTGACCCCGGCGATGGCCAGCGGGTGCTGGTCGACCGCCTGTGGCCGCGCAACAAACGCAAGGATGAGTTGCACGGCCAGTGGCTGCGCGAGGTGGCGCCGTCGGCTCAGTTGCGCAAGGCGTTTCACCAGGGCGAGCTCGATTTCAATGCGTTCACCCAGCGCTATCGGCAGGAGCTGGCAGCGCATCCCGAGCACTGGTATCCGCTGCTGGACTGGCTGGCCAAGGGTGACCTGACCCTGCTGTATGCCGGCAAGGACACCGAGCACAACAACGCCCAGGTGCTGGCCGCCTGGCTCGAAGAGGAATGGGAACGGCGCGCGCCGGGCAGTTCGCCGGTGTGCTATGCCCCTTGAACTCAAGCGCGCCAGCGACCAGGACTGCACCTTCGCCCGCGACCTCACGCGCCGGGCGATGCTGCCTTATTACCGCCAGTTCGATCTGCTGTGGGTCGAAGAGGCCTTCGACCAGGCCTGGGGCTGGCGCGAGCAGTGGCTGATCGTCGAGGGGCAGAGCGTGCTGGGTTTCTGCAGCCTCAGCCAGGACCGCCAGGCGCTGTTCATTCGCGAGCTGCATTTGCGGCCAGAGCAGCGTGGGCGCGGGGTGGGCGGCTGGGTGCTGGAGCAGTTGGCCGCTTGGGCCGGGCAGCGGCGCTTGCCGTTGCTGAGGTTGATGGTGTTCAAGAGCAACCCGGCGCGGCGGCTGTACCTGCGCCATGGGTTTGTCGAGATGGGCGAGGATGAATGTTTCGTGCGTATGCAGCGGGTGGTGGGGTGACTTTGCCGGCCTCTTCGCGGGGCAAGCCCGCTCCCACAGGTACACCGCTTAATTGAAGGACAGCGGTGTACCTGTGGGAGCGGGCTTGCCCCGCGAAGAGGCCGGCACAGCCGAGCAAAGATGTTACTGCTGCTGCACCCGCACCGTGCCCCCCTGGCGCACAGTGGCCTCCAGCAGTTGCCCCTGCAACGGCAGCAAATCCCCAATCAACAGGTTCTGCAGCAACGGCTTGCCCTCATAGCTGTTCGCCCCCAGCACCACATCACGCACCCCCTCCACCCGCACCAGCGCCTTGCCCACCTGGCCCAGGCGGTTGCCGCTGAGCACCAGCGGCCCCGGCAGCGGTGCGGCGTTGCGCACGCTCACGGCATACTCCGAGGTATTGCCAATCCGGTTGTCGAGCAACGCCACGGCGCCCACCTCGCTGGCATCCACCGCGCTGCCCTGGCTGCTGGCCAGCAGGTTGTCGTCGATCACCAGCGGCGCCGCTGCGGTCGGTGCCAGGTTGCGCAGCTGGATGCCATTGCCGCGGCTGTCGCCGATGCGATTGCCCGCCAACAGTACCGCCCCTTGCTGCTCGCTGACCTCGATGGCCGCCTTGGCCGCGCCGAGGATCAGGTTGCCTTGCACCAGCGCCCGGGTCTGCCCGCGCAGGCGCACGCCGCTGTTGTTGTCGATGCCGCGCAGCTGGTTGCCCTCAAGCTTCAGCTGGCTGTCGCGCACGTCGATGGCGTACTGCTGCGACTGCTCGAACTGGCTGGCGCCGATGGTCGCCTGGCTGTGCTGCAACTCCACCGCGCTGGACATCTGGCTGAAGTGGCTGTCGCGGATCAGCACCGTGGCCAGGCGCGTGCTCGCCGGCTGCTGGGCGCTCAGGGCGGTGGTCAGGCCGCGCGAGAGGTTGGCGTTGTAGCCCAGGCGCTTGAGGGTCGAACCGAGTACCTGGGTGTGGCTGCCGGCCCAGGCCACCACGAACGGGCGCCAGGCGCGTTCGGTGGCGCCGGGGCGCTCGCCGGCCATGCTTTCCAGGCTCGACTGGTTGAGCCCCAACCAGCCCTGGTTGATCAGCGCGGTGCCGGAAAAACTCGACAGGTACAGGCTGGTGCCTTCGATCACCAGCCCGGCATCGGCAGCGATCAGCAGCGGATAGCTGAGCAGGTAGCCGTCCTTGTAGCGCTTGAGGATGCGCGGGTCGCCAAGGGCATCGTGCAACTGCGCCAGGGTGATGCTGCCGCCGCGCAGCTGCACCACCTGCGGGTGATGCGCCTGGTAGCCGGCGATGGCGCGGAACAGGCCGTTGTTGACGAACGGCTCGAACGGCCAGCTGCCGGCCTGGGCCGAGAACATCGGCTGCAGGCTGACGCTGGCGCGGCCTGCCGGGCGCGGGCGTTCGGCCTGCTGGAAGGCCACGGCCTGGCGCACCTGCTGGCGCAACTGGTCGACCTTGAGCTGGCGCTGGTCCTGGGTCAGCTGGGTCACCGTCTGGTTGGCCGGCAGCGCCTGGCTGGCGGCGTGGGCCGTGCCGGCCAAGCACAAGGCGGCCAGGCAGGTGAGGGAAAAGCGGGCGAGGGCGGCCATGGTTCAGCTCCTTGATCCGGGCAGTGGCGAGTAGAAGGGTTTGAGCGGGCCACCGAGCTGGCTGTAGTTGTCCACCTCGCCGTCTTCGCTGTCGTACAGCTGGCGCGCCAGGGCGTGCCGGGGGTTGCGCTCGAGGAACGGGATCAGCCAGGCCAGTTTGTAGGGCGCCACGTCGGTTTGTGCCTGGCCCTTGAGTTCGGGCAGCTCATCGGGGGCGAGCACGCTGCGGGCGGCGAAGTTGGCCAGCAGGTCCAGGGTGTGCTGGTCTTCGGCGCTCCAGCCCAAGCCATTGGCGCGTGCCGATTCTGCCAGCAGCACCAGCGGTACCAGGGCGTACTGGCTGTAGGTGGCGGCCAGCTTGCTGCGCGCCACTTCCAGCGGCAGGTAGGCATAGCTGCCGTCGCTGCTGCGCACTGCCTGGGCCAGGCCGCGGCGCAGGTTGCCGTCGGCCCACTGGATGAAGTCGTCGCGGCCCACCAGCATGCCGGTGGCGGCCACCGCCCAGGCCGCCCAGTAGTCGTGGTTGTTGAAGTACACGCCCTTGGCCGTGCGGCGTGGGTCGTATTCGGCGATCACCAATTCGCCCAGGCGGCTGAACCAGGTTTTCTGCGCCGGGCTCAGTTGCAGCTTGCCGTCGCTGGCGGCTTGGGTCAGCAGCACGCTGCCGGCCATGGCCGCCAACGCCCACTTGCGTGCGGCCATGCCGGTGCCGCTGGCATCGGGGTTGAGCAGCGCGCCGGCTTCGGCCCAGCGTTGCAGCCATTGGTCCTGGCAGGCCAGGGCCATGTTGGCCTGCTGGGGTTTCTTGGCGCGCTGGAAGCGCTTGCTGGCGTAGATCAGGCCGCCGACGAACTGCTTGACCTGCTTGCCGATGCGCTCGCTGTCGGCGTCGGGGCTGCTGCGCAGGGTCGACTTGCTGGCATCGCGCTGGTCGTACTTGCTTTGCAGGTGCAGGGTGCCGGTGTAGGGCGCGGGCGGCTCCTGGGTGCAGGACAGGGTACGGTAGTCGGCGATCATGGCCGACTGCGCGGTGCTGTGGGCGGGCCAGATGGATTGCGCGGCCTGGGTTTGCGGGCAAAACAGCGCCAGGGCCAGCAGTATCGGGGCCGCCTTGCGGCCCATCGCTGGCAAGCCAGCTCCCACACCGATGGCGTGAGCGCTGGAGGTTCCTGTGGGGGCCGCCTTGCGGCCCATCGCTGGCAAGCCAGCTCCCACACCGATGGCGTGGGCGCTGGAGATTTCTGTGGGAGCCGGCTTGCCGGCGATGGCGGTCACAGACACAGCCGCGTCTCCACGTCGGTAGCCACTGTCCCCGGCTTGGTCGGTTCCATGAACACCGACAGCAAGTTGGCCCCGGCAAACGCCGGGTCCTTGCTCAGCTCCAGGTAATACTGCCCCCCGGTCACCGCCGCCTCACGGCGGAACCACACCTTGTCCCGCGCGCCATTGTCGTAATAGACGATGATGTAGAAGTCCTTGACGTTCTTGTCACTCAAGCGAATGTCGAGAAACCCCTTCGAACCGCTCAGCGACTGGCGCCCACTGCCGGCATTGCTCAGCAGCTCGATGCGTTCGCCCACCTTCAGCGCCGGGCGCTGCAGCTTCGCCCCCAGCACCTCCTTGGACACCGCGCAGCCGCCCTGCACCGCAGGCACCAGCTGGCGGTACATCAACGGCGAGTCGAGCCGATAGTTGGCCGGCAGCTCCCAGACGATCAGCTTGGGCGGCGCCTTGGGCTTGTAGTCGCCAGACAGCAGGTACTCCAGCAGCGAGCCATCCTCGCCTACCCCCGGCAGGGCATAGTTGAGGATGTCCACCCCCAGGTACTGCTTCAGGTAGCCATCGAAGTTGAACTGCTTGCTCTCGTCTTCACGGGCGGCGGCGTTACTGTCGCCGACCAGGATCACTTCGGGGTCGGGCGCTTCGTCGAACAAGGCGTCGGCGCCCGCGGCCTCGGGGATGGTCTGGTAGCCGCGCACGTACTGGAAACCGTAGTTGTTGCCACAGATGTAGCTCAGCGCCAGGTTCAGCGTGCCGTCCTTGGGCACCATCACGCCCGGCTCGGTGCGGTAGGCCTTCTTGGCCAGCCCGGCGTAGAACGGCTGCCGGCGGATTTCCTCGGCCATCAGCTTGGCCGTGGCCTCGGCGCCGTTGGGCGTCCAGTGGTGGTCGCGGCGGAAGAAGTACTCACCCTCGGGCGGCTGCTGCACCAGCTGCATCATCGGCGCCACCACCGCACCGCCCTGGCGCAGCTGGCCCAGGTAGCTGCCCAGGTTGCTGCTGGCGCGGGCGTAGTCGAAGCCGTGCAGTTGCCCCGGCAGCAGCTTGTCGCGGTGCATCAGCCCACGGGTCGGCTGGATCGCCATGGCCACATGGATGCCCTGGCGCTCGAAGGCCTGCATCAGGCGGGCGAACTCCGGGCGCATGGGGGCGGGGATGCCGAAGTCGTTGGTCAGGTCGACCATCGAGCGGAACAGCCAGCGGTCCTTGCCGGGCACGATCTCGCGCATCAGCTTCATGCGCCCTTCGCCATAGCGTTGCGGGTCGCTCAGCGCCGGGCAGACCATGCACTGCAGGTTTTCACAGCCGGCCTTGCCCGCCGGCGCGGCCTGGCCGGGCAGGCTGAGCACGGCCATGGCCAGGCCCAGGGCGGAGGTTAGAAGCGTCTTCATGTGCCATTCATCCTTGCAGCGTGGGCGTCACTCGGTGGGGTCGATGCTGTTGGCCAGGGTCATGCTGCGGTTGCCCGGCAGCAGCACATAGCTGTAGGAGCGGCCCTTCTTGAGGAACTGCTCGTCGAAGCTGGCGACCTTGGTGTCCTGGGCATAGGCGGCGAAGTCGATCTTGATTTCGTTGACCATGCGCGTGCCGGTCTGGCCGTTGGCGAGCGGGGCGACCACCTCGTGCTTGCCATCGGAGGTCTTCAGCGCAGCCTGGGTGGGGGTCAGGTTGTAGAAAGCGATCTGGGCCTTTTTCGGCTCGTTGACGTACTTGTCGCTGATCAGCGTCAGCTGCTTGCCGTCATACACCACGGTGCTGGCGGCATTGGCCTTGAGCTGCGGCTCGATGGCCTTGCCGGCGACGGCGATCTTGTGCGCGCCTGCCGGGGTGAAGCGGTAGCCGCTGAGCTGGCCGGCGGCGACCCGCTGCGGGTTGACCTTGCCGCTGAGGGTCACGTCGATGTTGCTGTCGGACAGGTTGAGCACGCGCACGAACGCCGAGTCGGCCGGGGCCACCGCGTCATACAGGTCGGCATTGCCCTCGGCGGCCAGGGTGGCGTGGCTGGCGGTGGCCAGGGCGATGGCAGCGAACAGGTGGGTCAGTTTCATCGGGTTCTCCATGATTCGTCAGAAATGTTGCGGCGTGGCGCTGCGGCTGAGCGAGCCGGGCCGGTGGGCAAGCAGGGTGCGCAGGGGGAATTCCCAGACCACGGTGTCGATCTGCGCGTTGGCCAGCTGGTCGCTGGCCAGGAACTGGTTCATCGCCTCGAACGGGCCGCGGGCTTCCACGGCGATGCTCAACAGGTCGCGGTTGAGCGCTTCCTTGAGAAAGCCGACGAAATTCCAGTCGTCGATCTTGCTGTAGCTGGTGCCCACCAGCAGCAGGCTTTGGTCCTGCTCGGCGAACAGGTCGTCGGCCTGCTGCTCGGCCTTGAGGGTTTCGTACAGGGCGATCGGGTTGGGGCCGAACTGCGGCGCCAGGCGCGCGTGGTCGAACTGGATGTAGTTCATCAGGTCGCCCTTGACGCTCTTTTCGCCGGCCTTGTGCGACACGTACACCTGGTCACCGAGCAGCTGCGGGCGCTGGCGCGCCAGCTCGTAGGCCGACAACCGCGCGCCTTCCGGGCTCCAGTGGGTGTCGGACTTGAGAAACAGCTGCGGGCCGTCGAGGTTGGCCAGGAACGCCGAGCGCAGCGGCACCACGTCCAGCTGGCGGCGCTGCAGCTCGGCGACAAAGCGGTCGTAGAGGCTGCTCACCCGCGGGTCGAAGGCCTGTTCGGCATGCGCCGCGTACACGTCCAGCTTCATCGGCAGCGGCAGGATCACCAGCTGCTTGCCATGCTCGGCCAGTTGCGCCCGCACCTTGGCAATCTGCTCCAGCTGGCTGCCCAGGTTGGCCTCCAGGTCGTTGGGCACGCGGTACTCCTGGTTGGTGTAGAGCCAGCCATCCTTGCCCAGCACCACGCCCTTGGTGCCTTCGCCGAACAGGTGGAACTGGGCGTCGGCCCACAGCTGCACCGACGGCTCACGCAGGAAGAAACGCTTGTCGTAGGCCTGCTCGAACTTGCGCAGCAGCTTGCCGTCGACGAACAGGTTCCAGGTGTCGGTGGAGGTGCGGGCGAAGCTCGCCACCGGCGGCAGCGAATAGATGAACATCGCCCCCAGCACCAGGGCGAAGATCAGGCCATTGGCCTTGCTGGCCGAATTCATTACCGGGTACATGGCCGTCTCCTAGAACTGGAAATACAGGAAGGGCGAAAAGGAGTTGGCCGCCAGGCTGCTCAGCGCCAACAGGAAACCGCCCCACAGCAGCACGCTGTGCAGCGCGCCGACATGGCGCATGAAGTAGCCTTCCTTGTTGCCGGCATAGAAGCGCACGTTGTTGATCCCGGCCAGCAGCAGCCAGGCCAGCGCCACCAGGGCAAAGGCCATGGCCATCTTCGAGGCGCCGAGCACGTAGAGCTGCAGCGAGCCGAAGCCGTTGAAGCCGAACAGCGCCTTGTAGATGTCCAGGCTGTGGCGCAGGTCCATGGTGAAGAACAGCGGCATGCTCAGCACGATCAGCAGGGCGGTGCGCAGGTTGCGCCCCAGGCGGTAGGGCGTGGTGACCTTGGTAGCCAGGCCGAACTTGCGCTCGATGACCATGCCGATGCCGAAGAACAGCCCCCAGCAGATGAAGGCGAAGCTCGCCCCGTGCCACAGGCCCGACAGCAGCATGGTCCAGACCAGCGCCGGCAGCGCGCCGGCCACGCGCTTGCGCACCAGCGGCATGTACACGTAGTCGCGCAGAAAATGCGCCAGGGTCATGTGCCAGCGCGCCCAGAACTCGGTGATGCTCTGCGACACATAGGGCTGGTTGAAGTTTTCCGGGAAGCGAAAGCCCATCATCAACGCCAGGCCCAGGGCCATGTGGCTGTAGCCGGCGAAGTCGAAGTACAGCTGCAGCGTGGAGATCACCAGGCCGAACCAGGCATCGCTGAACTGCAGCGCGCCCTCGCTGACGAACAGCACGTTGATTGGCGCCAGGCGGTCGGCGATCAGCACCTTCATGATGAAGCCGAGCATGAACCGGCACACGCCCAGCGAAAACAGCTCCAGGGAATGGCTGCGCTCGCGCAGCTGCGGGGCCAGCTGGCTGTAGCGCAGGATCGGCCCGGCCACCAGGTGCGGGAACAGCGCGACGAAGGCGGCGAAGTCGATGAAGCTGCGGGTGGGCGTGGCGTCCTTGCGGTAGATGTCGACGATGTAGCTCAGCGCGTGGAACACGTAGAACGAGATGCCCAGCGGCAGGAAGATGTTTTCCAGGGTCCAGGTGTTGATGCCCAGCGGCGCCAGCAGCAGGGCCAGCACTTCGGCGCCGAAGTTGGCGTACTTGAAGTAGCCCAGGGTCGCCAGGTTGCCGGCCACGCCGATCCACAGCAGGCGCAGGGCCCAGCGCTTGTCGCCGGCATCCAGGCGCGCCTTGATGCGCAGGCCGAAGGCGTAGTTCCAGTAGGTGATGCCGACGAACAGCAGCAGGAAGTCCGGCCGCCACCAGGCATAGAAGATGTAGCTGGCGGCCACGATCACCGTCGAGCGCCAGCTTGGCCTTGCCAGGAAGTACACGGCCAGGAACAGCGGCAGGTAAAGGAACAGGAACACATTGGAGGCGAAGATCATGGCAGGGCCCGTCCTTAGTAACTGATGACCACGCCGACGCTCAGCTGGTAGTCGTCGCCGGTTGCCAATGCGCTGCCGGCATTGAGGTAACTGGCGCTGACCAGCGCGTTGACGTCCAGGTGCTTGCCGTCGATGGCCACCGGAAACATCTTCCAGTAGTAGTTGAGGTCGAGCATCTGCCCGACGTTGCGCCCGTTGCCGTTGCTGCCCTGGGCGATGGCGCGGTTGCGCTCGGCGCGCTGGTCGCCGTTCATGCGGATCGGCAGGGTGCCATCGGCGTCGCGCAGGTTCAGCTGGGTGACCCGCAGGTCCAGCGCGCTGCGCGGGGTCGGCCGGGTTTCCACGGCCAGGCCGTAGTAGCTCAGGTTGCGCAGGTCGAGGGCGACGAACGAGCTGGTCAGGCGGGTGCTGTAGGAGCCGCTGCGGGTGATGCGGTCGGACTGGATGGCATTGAGGCGGAAGCCATCGTTTTCGTCGCTGGGTTTGTCGGTCAGGCCACCGCGCAGGGCCAGGCGTGGGGTCCATGGCAGGCTGTCGAAACGCTTGCCGACTTCGCCCAGGGCCGCCCAGCCCTTGCTGCTGTGGCCGGTGCTGGTCTGGCCGTTGCCGTCGGTGTTGTCCATCTTGCCGTCCAGCGCCGCCAGCTCCAGGTGGTAGTCGCTGAGCACCGGGTAGGCCAGGTTGTCGCCCTTGAAGAACAGCCCGTAGCGCATGCCCTTGAAGTCGTAGCGGTCGTCGGCGTCGTGGCCGCTGTGGTCGTTCTCGTGCATCAGGCGCACGCCGACCTGGTTGTTCGGGCTCCAGCGGTAGGCGTACTGGCCCATCAGGTAGGTGGTGCGCTCCTCGCTGTCGGCCAGGCGGTTGACGTCGGTGTTGTAGTTGTGGAATTTCTGGCCGACGGCGAAGAACGCCTCGCTGAAGGTGTCCTGGTAGTTGAAACGCAGCGACTCGAGGCTGTCGTCCCACCAGATGCCGTAGTCGTCGTAGAACCGCTGGCGGCCCAGCGAGGCCGAGAAGCGTGGGTCGTCGCCGATCAGGTTGCGCTTGACGTACAGCTCGCGCAGTTCGGCGTACCAGCCTTCGGGCTGCTCGCGCTCATTGCCGTTGCTGGCTTCGTTGGTCAGGTTGCTCGACTGGCTGGAGTCGTAGTTCAGCCACAGGCGGCCGTAGACCATCCACTTGGCCCAGCGCTTTTCCGGCGAGTACCAGGCGAACGACGGCTCGTAGCGCAGGCTGTAGAACGACTCGCGGTCGCTGCCGACCTGCGAGTCCTCGGGGCCGTAGCCGGTCTGCACGGTGAGCTTGTTGAAGAACTCCGAGGTGATGACCGGCTCGCTGCCATCGGCGGCGGCAACGCGCACCGGCTCGTTGCTGTCGGCTTCCGGGCCGGTGATTTCTTCACCCGCCAGGGCCGCTGGCAAGGGGGCCAGTGCCAGCAGGGCGCCGAACAGGGGGTGGTGCGCTTTCACAGGGTGGCCTCCTTGAACAGTCCGTTGCGAGCGGCGAGGGCGCGCTCGATGTCATCCTTTTGCAATGTCTTCTCCAGGCGCTTGAGCAGGCTGCGCGCGCTGCGCTCGCCAAGGTCCAGGGCGACACGGGCGTAGGTGTAGGCCTTGACCGGGTCGTGGCACAGGGCGCGGCCATAGGCGTGCAGCGTGGCCATGCGGTACCAGGCGGCGGTGTTGCCCTTGTCGGCTTCGGCCTGGAACAGGGCCAGGGCCTTTTCCTGGTCGGGCTGGTCTGCCACGCCCTTGCTGTAGTACTCGGCCTCAAGCAGGCCGGCGCCCGGGTAGTGGCTGGCGCGCAGTTCCTCGATCAGGGCGCGGGCCTTGTCCGGGTCCAGGGTCAGCCAGTTGTTGACCATGTAGAACTGCGCCTGCAAGGCCTTGGCCCGGGTCGGTTCGCGCTCGCGCACCTGGTCGATCAGCGCCTGGGTTTCTTCGGCGTTGTGCTCGGTGGGGTTGGAAATCATGTAGTTGGCCTTGGACACCATGGCCGGCACGAAGCCGCGGGCCACGGCCACGTCGCGCCAACGCTGGACGCGGGCGCTGGCCAGGTTCAGGGCATCGTCCTGGGCCTTGTCGCGGGCCAGTTGCTCGGGGCTCGGTGGCAGCTTCTCCAGGGTGCTGGTGGCGGCCTGGCGCTCGTAGCGGTCGGCGTCGAGCTCGGCGCGCTGCACGCTGGTGATGCTGTCGAGCAGCGCGGCGATGCGGTGCACGATCTCCACCGGCAACTGCTCGCGCTGCGCCTCGAGCTGGTCGGCGAAGGCCGGGAACAGCTGATCCTGGCGCTCGCCGAGGAACGCGTAGTAGCGGTCGATGGCACGCACATCCACCTGCACCGCCTGGCGGTACCAGCGCTCGGCGCTGGCGCGGTCGCCCTGGCGCTCGGCCAGCACCGCGTGGTACAGCTCGGGGCGGCAGTTGAGCAGGCAGGCGCGTTCGTACAGGCCCAGCAGTTGCGCCGCCTGGGTGGTCTCGACCAGTTCCGGGTAGGCCAGGAACACCTCGAGGGTGGTGCTGGTGTTGCGCGGGTCGAGGTTGGCCGGGTAGCGCATCAGCGCCTGGGCCACCCAGGGCCGTTGCGCTTCGCGCAGGCTGGGCGTGCGGTCGATCAGGCGGGCCAGCGAGGCCAGCGCCGGCACCAGTCCGTGGCCGTCGGCAAAGGCCTTCTGGTACAGCGCCACCACCTCCGTGCGGCTGGCGTCGTCGCGCCCGGCCAGCACATCGCCCAGCAGCAGGGTACTGGCCAGGTCGCCACGGGCCGCCAGTTCGCGCAGGTCGGCAGTGACCTCGGCGCCTGGGTCCTTGTACAGCGCGTAGCGGATCTGTTCCAGGCTCTGCCCGGCAGTGGCCGCGCTGGCGCAGGCCAGGGCCAGGCTTGCCAGCAGCAGGCGGGACGGCATGTTCACGCTCATGGGGTCAGTCCTCGGCCAGTCAGCGCGCAGCGCCGAACGGCAGGCCCAGGTACAGGTCGACCGCCACCGCTTTCTGGTAGGCGTCGGCCGGCAGCGGGGTGTCCGGCTGGATGGTCAGCGCCAGGTTGCGGTTGGTTTCATCGACGCGGGCGTCGACCACCTTGCCGCTGAAGTGCTGGTCGAGGCCGAACACCTGCATGTCCACCGACTTCACCCGGTCGACATCGGCAAGCTTGTCGAACGGCACGTTGGCGCGCACGAACAGGCCCTGGTCCTTGGGCAGCAGGTGCAGCAGCGGCGCCTGCTTGTAGCCGTAGCCGTCCAGGCGCTGGCCGGGGTAGTAGACCAGGCAGTCGCAGGGGCTGTTGATCACCGTCTCGATGGTGGCGCGGCCGAGCAGGGCCTGCAGGTCGCCGGGGGCGAGGTCGGCCACCGCCTTCATGTCGGCCGGGCTGGTGAAGCTGGTGGCCAGCTGGGTGGAGATGTTCGCCACCGGTTGGCCGGCCTTCACCTCGCTGGCGTCGGCGGGCAGCAGGTACTTCACGTAGCCGTTGTCGGGCATGCTGATGACCTGGGCGTTGGCCGCCACCTGGGCCTGCACGGCCGGGATGCGGAAGAACAGCAGGTAGCCCTTGTAGCCGACGAAGGCCAGGGCCGCGACGCCGGCGGCGGTGTACGCCAGGGTGCCGGCCAGGGCCTTGAGGCGCGCGCCCGGGGTGCGGGCGCTGGCGTACTTGTGCTTGCGCTCCTTGATGTAGTTTTCGCGCTGCATGACGTTGAACAGGCCGTTGATGTCGGCGATTTCGCCCGACATGTAGGCGCTGATCAGGTAGCGCAGGATGTCGCGCTTCTGCGCATCGAGCTCGACGAACTGCGCGCCCACTTCGCTGCCGCGCTGGGAGACGATGCGGATCTTGCTGTCGATGCTCAGGTCGACCTGGTTCAGGCGCAGGCGGATCGAGGCGTCGTACAGCGCGCCGATGGTCAGCGGCGCCTCGTGGCGCAGGCCCAGGCCGCCCAGGGAGATGTCCTGCAAAGCCGTTTCGAACGGCGCCTGCCCGGCACTGCTCAGGCGCACGCGGGCGTTCATCCGGGTGCGCACGTACTGGCGCTCGTCGATGGCCTCGTGGACGATGTTGGCCGCTGTCTTGCCCGGGGCCACGGGAATGTTCGTGCTACTCATGTGCAGGCGCCTTTCCTTAACGTTGCGTGAGTTCCAAAAGAACGGTGATGACCCCGAAGAAGATGGCGATCGATGAGCACAGCATCGCCTTCGAGGACCAGCGGTTGAGGGTGGCGTCGAAGTCGACGCTACCGGTGGCCAGGGTGGTCTTCTGCCGCGTCCAGCTTTGCTGGTCCATGTGGAACATCGCGTAGACCTTCATCAGCGAACCGACGATCTGGTTGTAATAGAGAACGAATGGGTACATCGGGCTGACCGGGTGGCCGGCGAAGACGAACAGCACGGTCACCAGGCTGCGCGAGATCAGCACCCAGAACAGGTACACCAAGAGGTACTGGATGCCGAACACCAGGCCGGCCACCACCGAGGCGGTCAGGCCCATCAGGCAGGTCCACATCGACACCCGCTGGTCGAGCAGCACGTACAAGGTGAACAGCCCCAGCCGCGCCCGGCCGAGCAGGGCGGTGGCGCGGAAGTTCTGGCGCAGCGAGTTGCCGTACCAGCGGAACATCAGCTGGCGGGTGGCCACCCAGAAGTTGTCGCTGGGCGGGTGCTCGACGGTCAGGGTGTGGCTATCGGGCACGTAGAAGGTGTCCCAGCCGGCGCGCATCAGGCTCAGCCAGCTCGACTTGTCGTCGCCGGTGAGGAACTGGAAGCGGCCCAGGCGCCAGTGCTGGAGGAAGTCGGCCTCGACGTCGCGGATGAACGCCGGGTCGATCATCACCGAGGCGCGGAAGAACGACAGGCGCCCGGTCAGCGTCAGCACCCGGTGCGACAGCGCCATGGAGCACATGTTGATGTGCCGCTGGACGAAGCGCATCGAGTGCCACTGGCGCATCCAGCGGCTGCCTTCGACCTCGCAGAACTCGTTGGTGGTGAGGCCGCCAACGTCGGGCAGCACGGCGAACAGCTTGACCGCGCGCTCGACGCAGCCGGGCAGCATCATGGTGTCGCCGTCGACCACGCCGACCACCGCATCTTCCAGCGGCATCTGCCGGGACAACGCGCGGAAGGCGTGGGCCAGGCCATCACGCTTGCCGGTGCCGCGGGCACGCACGATCACCAGCTTGATGTCGTCGCGGCCCTGCACCTCGTTGCGCATGATGTCCTTGATGAAAGTCTCGTCGCCCTTTTCCACGATCGAGGCGATCACCGTGCACGGCACCTTCAGCCGCTGCACCTCCTGGAATACCGACTGGTACACCTTGAAGGTGGTGTGGGTGGGGATGCGAAAGCTGGTCACCACCATGAACAGGTGCGACGGCAGGGCCGCATCGCCCATGCGCTCGACCCGCCGGCGCAGGCGCGGGAACTGCCAGTGCAAAAAGTACATGCCGCGCAGGTAGTGGACGATGGCATTGCCGTAGCGCCACATGCCCAGGGTGCCGATGATGAAGATGAACAGGTGATGGTTCGGGTCCAGGTATTGCGGCGCGACCATCTCCGATGCCAGTGCGATCAGGCCGGCCAGGCAGGCCCAGGCGAAGAAGCTGGCGCCCGCGCGCAAGTAGCCTGGTGCCACGAAGGGCGGTTGCTGTCGATCCATGTAGCCATGACTCCTGTTTTCCGCCGCCCGCGCAAAGCCCCGCGCAGGCCGGGGCCTGCGTGGGGTGTTGCGCAGCTGTGCGGGGTGGCGGTTACCAGCAGATGCCCTGGGTGTGGGTGTCGCTGATGCCTGGCATGAAGCCGACCAGGTCGATCACCTGCTTGCCGTTGCCGGCCTCCAGGGCGCGGGCGAAGCGTTCGTCGTTGTTGCCCAGGACGATCACGTCGGCGTCATCGATCACCTGCTGCAGGTCGCTGTTGAGCAGCGACGAGACATGCGGGATCTTCGATTCGATGTACTCGCGGTTGGCCCCGAACACCCGGGCGTATTCGACGTTGGAGTCGAAGATGCGCAGCTGGTAGCCCTTGCCGATCAAGCGCTCGGCCAGTTCCACCAGCGGGCTTTCGCGCAGGTCGTCGGTGCCGGCCTTGAAGCTCAGGCCGAGCAGGGCGACCTTGCGCTTGTCCTGGCGCTCGATGAGGTCGATGGCGTTCTGCACCTGGTTGCGGTTGCTGGCCATGATCGAGGCCAGCAGCGGGTGCTCGACGTCGAGCTGGCTGGCACGGTAGGTGAGGGCGCGCACGTCCTTGGGCAGGCACGAGCCGCCGAAGGCGAAGCCTGGGCGCAGGTAGTAGCGCGAGAGGTTGAGCTTGAAATCCTGGCAGACCACGTCCATCACCTCGCGGCCGTCCACGCCCGAGGCCTTGGCGATGTTGCCGATCTCGTTGGCGAAGCTGACCTTGGTGGCGTGCCACACGTTGCAGGTGTACTTGATCATCTCGGCGACTTCGATCGGCTTGCGGATGATCGGCGCGTCCAGGCCCTGGTACAGCGACTCGAGCAGGTCGCCCGAGGCCTTGTCCAGTTCGCCGATCACGGTCATGGCCGGGAAGTCGTAGTCCTGGATGGCGGTGCTTTCACGCAGGAATTCCGGGTTCACCGCCACGCCGAAATCGACGCCGGCGCGCTTGCCGGAGGCTTTTTCCAGAATCGGGATGACCACGTTCTTCACGGTGCCGGGCAGCACGGTGCTGCGCACCACCACGGTGTGGCGGCTGCCCTTGTCGCGCAGGGCCGCGCCGATTTCGCGGCAGACCGCTTCCATGTAGACCAGGTCGAGGTCGCCATTCTTCTTGCTCGGCGTGCCTACGCACAGCAGCGACATTTCGCTGGCCAGGATGGCCGCCTGCACATCGGTGGTGCCGCGCAGGCGGCCCTGGCGCACGCCGTCGAGCAGCAATTGCTCCAGGCCCGGCTCGACGATGGGCGACTTGCCCTGGTTGATCAGTTCGATTTTCGCCGGGGAAATGTCCACCCCCAGCACATGGTGGCCGCGGGCCGAAAGGCAACCCGCGCAGACCGCGCCGACATAGCCAAGTCCAAAGATACTGATGTTCATAGATCCCTCTCCCCAGGCGCGGCGAAGCCGGCCGAGATACACAGTTCAAGTAGTTGTCGAATGGCAGACGCGCAGAATTAAGCCGCGCTCAGAAGTGGCGTTACAGGCTGTTTCTTAGTGGTCTATTTACAGACTAAATGCGTTCTTATTTTTATTGCAAGCGTTGCTCTTGGCTTATTTGCAAATCGCCTTATTTATCTCTGTGAAAGTTAAAAAACCTAAGCAAATCAATGAGTTAAAGTTGCTGTTAGTTGGGCGTCAAAAAAGCTTCTTACCCCTTGATGCCGGCATAATGGCGCCAGATCGATGGCGTTTCCCCTGTTTTTCCGCCCCCTGGATGTTTGTTGTCAGCGGCCCAAGTTGTTATTTCCCATGATTAACAACAGGTTCGCGCCAGCTGCTGCGATATGCCTGATGGCCTAATACTGGCTTGCGACGGATGCTGACCAGGGGCATAGTGACCACGCAGTCTGCAACTGCGCACAGGATGGTGGGCAGGCCCCAATGACGATTAAAGGAAAGGAGAAGCGTCATATGAACGGACTCGGTCCACGGCTAAGGGAAGAGCGCGAGCGGCTGGGCATGACCCAGCGGGTGTTTGGCGATATCGGCGGCGTCGAGCCCAATGCCCAGGGCAAGTACGAAAGCGGCGAGCGCACGCCACGGCTCGATTACCTGGCGTCGCTGGCGGCCAAGGGGGTTGATGCACTTTATGTACTGAACGGTGTGCGCACGCCTGCGCCGCTGGAGAGCCTGAGCACCCAAGAAAGCGGTTTGCTGGGGGCGTTTCGACGCTTGTCGGCCGCCGACCAGGCGGCATTGGGGCATCTGCTCGAGCGCCTGGCGGGCGAGGGCAGGAACGGCCAGGGGGCGTGGCCCCGGCATCATGAGCGCCAGTCAGGTGTGACAGAAGTTTTACGCTAGGTTCGTCTTGAAAAATTTTGTTAAGGTGGCGGGATCCAATCGCCCTGTTGACGAGGTGTCTGCTTGATAAGGGTCCTAGTGGTCGATGACCACGATCTGGTACGAACCGGTATTACACGCATGCTCGCCGACATCGACGGCCTGCAGGTGGTGGGCGAGGCGGATTCGGGGGAGTCGGCGCTGAAGCTGGCCCGAGAGCTCAAGCCGGACGTCGTGCTGATGGACGTGAAGATGCCTGGGATCGGCGGCCTGGAAGCCACCCGCAAGATGCTGCGCAGCCACCCCGACATCAAGGTGGTGGCCGTCACCGTGTGCGAAGAGGACCCGTTCCCCACGCGGCTGATGCAGGCCGGGGCCGCCGGCTACCTGACCAAGGGCGCAGGGCTCGACGAAATGGTCCAGGCCATCCGCCTGGCGTTCGCCGGCCAGCGCTACATCAGCCCGCAGATCGCCCAGCAGATGGCGCTCAAGTCGTTCCAGCCGCAAGGCTCGCCGTTCGATGCGCTGTCGGAGCGGGAAATCCAGATTGCCCTGATGATCGTTGGCTGCCAGAAGGTGCAGATCATCTCCGACAAGTTGTGCCTGTCGCCCAAGACCGTCAATACTTACCGTTATCGGATCTTTGAAAAACTCTCGGTCACCAGCGACGTCGAACTGACCTTGCTGGCCGTTCGCCACGGTATGGTCGACGCAAGCCTGTAAACCCTCATGTCTCAGAATTTCGATGCCAGCGCATTCCTGGCGACCTGCAGTGGTCGCCCGGGCGTTTACCGGATGTTCGACGCCGAAGCCCGCCTGCTCTACGTGGGCAAGGCGAAGAACCTCAAGAAGCGCCTGGCCAGCTATTTCCGCAAGACCGGCCTGGCGCCGAAAACCGCCGCGCTGGTGGGCCGTATCGCCCAGGTGGAAACCACCATCACCGCCAACGAGACCGAGGCGCTGCTGCTCGAGCAGAACCTGATCAAGGAGTGGCGGCCGCCGTACAACATTTTGTTGCGCGACGATAAATCCTACCCTTATGTCTTCCTTTCTGACGGGCAATTCCCACGTCTGGGCATCCACCGCGGTGCGAAAAAGGCCAAGGGCCGCTATTTCGGGCCATACCCCAGCGCCGGCGCCATCCGTGAAAGCCTGAGCCTGCTGCAAAAAGCCTTTTCGGTGCGCCAGTGCGAAGACAGCTACTACGCCAACCGCACCCGGCCGTGCCTGCAGTACCAGATCAAGCGCTGCAAGGGGCCCTGCGTGGGCCTGGTCGAGCCCGAGGAGTACGCCGAGGACGTGCGCCACTCGGTGATGTTCCTCGAAGGCCGCAGCCAGCAGCTGGGCAACGAGCTCAACGCCGAGATGGAAAAGGCCGCCATGGCCCTGAACTTCGAGAAGGCTGCCGAGCTGCGCGACCAGATTGCCCTGCTGCGCCGGGTGCAGGACCAGCAGTACATCGAGGGCGGCTCCGGTGACGTCGACGTGGTCGCCGCCTTCGTCAACCCCGGGGGCGCCTGCGTGCACCTGATCAGCGTGCGCGGCGGGCGGGTGCTGGGCAGCAAGAACTTCTTCCCGCAGGTGGGCATCGAGGAAGAGGTGGCCGAAGTGATGGCCGCGTTCCTCTCCCAGTACTACCTGGGCAACGCCGAGCGTGAACTGCCGGGCGAGCTGATCGTCAACGTGGTGCACGAAGACTTCGCCGCCATCACCGAGGCCCTGCAGACCCTGCGCGGCCGCGAACTGAGCATCAGCCACCGGGTGCGCGGCACCCGCGCGCGCTGGCAGCAGCTGGCGGTGACCAACGCCGAACAGGCGCTCAACGCCCGCCTGGCCAACCGCCAGCACATGGCCGCGCGCTTCGAGGCCCTGGCCGAGGTGCTTGGCCTGGATGAAGTGCCGCAGCGCCTGGAGTGCTACGACATCAGCCATTCCAGCGGCGAGGCCACGGTGGCCAGCTGCGTGGTGTTCGGCCCCGAAGGCCCGCTGAAATCCGATTACCGGCGCTTCAACATCGAAGGCGTCACCCCAGGCGACGACTACGCCGCCATGCACCAGGCCCTGACCCGCCGCTACGGGCGCATCAAGGACGGCGAGGGCAAGCTGCCCGACGTGCTGCTGGTGGACGGCGGCAAGGGCCAGCTGAACATGGCCCGCGAAGTGATGCAGGAGCTGGCCTTCACCGACCTGACCCTGCTGGGCGTGGCCAAGGGCGTGACGCGCAAGGCCGGTTTCGAAACCCTCTACCTCAACGACGTGGCCCACGAGTTCACCCTCAAGGGTGACAACCCGGCGCTGCACCTGATCCAGCAGATCCGCGACGAAGCCCACCGCTTCGCCATCACCGGCCACCGCGCCCGGCGTGGCAAGGCCCGGCGTGTATCGACCCTGGAAGACGTGGCCGGGGTAGGGCCCAAGCGCCGCCGCGACCTGCTGAAACATTTCGGCGGCCTGCAGGAGCTCAACCGCGCCAGCATCGACGAAATCGCCAAAGCCCCCGGCATCAGTAAAAAGCTTGCCGAATCAATTTATGCCAGCCTGCATAGCG
>NZ_DJTF01000030.1:0-33639 GCF_002438125.1 Pseudomonas sp. UBA6315 | reverse complement strand
TGTTCGCCATCGCCGCCGCCACCGACTGGCTGGACGGCTACCTGGCGCGCCGCCTGCAGCAGAGCACGCCGTTCGGCGCCTTCCTCGACCCGGTGGCCGACAAGCTGATGGTGGCCGTGGCCCTGGTGCTGCTGGTGCAGGTACACGCCAACTTCTGGCTGACCCTGCCGGCGGCAGTGATCATCGGCCGCGAAATCGTGGTGTCGGCCCTGCGCGAGTGGATGGCCGAGCTGGGGGCGAGGGCACACGTGGCCGTGTCCAACCTGGGCAAGTGGAAGACCGCGGCGCAGATGCTGGCGCTGGTGATTCTGCTGGCCAACCCGCCGATCGTGAGCTTCTGGGTGGTGCTGGGCTACGGCTTGCTGCTGGTGGCCGCGGCGCTGACCCTGTGGTCGATGGTGCACTATCTGCTGGCCGCCTGGCCGCACCTGCGCGAAGGTTCGGAGCAGAAATAAAACTTTTTTGAATCAAGGGGTTGACGCCATTTTAGATATCGGTAGAATGGCGCCCATCACGACGCGGGAATAGCTCAGTTGGTAGAGCACGACCTTGCCAAGGTCGGGGTCGCGAGTTCGAGTCTCGTTTCCCGCTCCAGATAGTGATCTACAGACTTCTACTGACGTCTGTAAGTCGTTGAAAAGAGGGGCTTTGGCCCCTTTTTTCATTCCAGCGAGCGCCACGGAAATCCACCCACAGCTACCGTTTTTGAGTGACCAATTGAGGCACAAGAATACGGTTGGGACGGCTACCGGATAGTTGCTGGGGCTGAGCGGGAACCATGACGAGCATTAGGCCTAAGTCATAACTTAGGAGCCTCGAAATGGCACTCTCTGATCTGACAGTCCGGCAGGCAAGAACCACCGGCAAGCGCTACACCCTCTCCGATAACGACTGCCTGGGCCTGATGGTCTCTGCCGCAGGCGGCAAGTCGTGGATCTTCCGATACTACTGGCTGGGCAAGCAAAAGCGCATGTCCCTGGGTGGCTATCCCGCCCTCAGTCTGCGCGAGGCCCGCGCCGAGCGGGACAAGGCTCAGGTTCTGCTCGCCAAGGGCATTGATCCCCAAATCGAACGCGACCAGCGCCGGCACGCGGCCAAGCTGGCGGGCGAATACACCTTCAAGAACGTCTTCGATGCTTGGGTCGAGCATCGCCGCAAGGAACTCAAGGAAGGCCGTCAGAGCACGCTTTCGCAGATCCTGCGCATCTTCAACAAGGACGTGCTGCCTACCCTGGGGAAGATGTCGATCTACGACATTCGACGGCCCCAGCTCGTGGGCGTCGTGGCGGCGATCGAGAAACGCAAGGCGTTCACCACCGCCGAGAAGGTCCGCACCTGGTTCAACCAGATGTTCCGCTATGCCCTGGTCATCGCCGAAGGGCTGGAAGTCAATCCGGCCGCGGACCTGGACGTGGTGGCCGAGCCCAAGCCCCCGGTGGCCCACAACCCCTATCTGCACCTGCCCGAGCTGCCCGAGTTCCTTCAGAAGCTCCGGCGCTACAACCCCCGGGGCTGGCAGACCCAGCTTGGCGTCCGGCTGCTGTTCCTGACGGGGGTGCGCACGGGCGAGTTGCGCCTGGCCGAGCCTGAGCAATTCGACCTCGACCGCGGCTTGTGGATCATCCCGCCGCAGGTCGTCAAGCAACTCCAGGACGAAATGCGCAAGGCCGGCAAGCGGCCGCAGGACGTGCCGCCCTACATCGTGCCCCTGTCCCTGCAGGCCATCGAGATCGTGCGCTATCTCCTGGGCGTGATGCGTCCAGCGCAGAAGTACCTGCTGTCGCATCGCAGCGAACTCAAGAAGCGCATCAGCGAGAACACCCTCAACAAGGCCGTGCAGCTCATGGGCTACGAGGGGCGCCTGACCGGCCACGGCATCCGCGGCACCATCTCGACCGCGCTCAACGAGATCGGATACCCGAAGATTTGGGTGGACGCTCAGCTTTCGCACTCCGACCCCAACAAGGTGAGTTCGGCCTACAACCACGCCAAGTACGTGGAGCCTCGGCGTCGCATGATGCAGGACTGGGCAGACCGTCTTGACCTGCTCGAACAGGGTGAAGTCGAAGCCGCGAGCGCGCATCTGACCATCCGTATCGACGGGGTGCCGGCAATGGCGGAAGTGGAGGAAGTGGTGGGCGCGGTCTCCACGACTGCTGAGCCTGTTGTCCCCGGCGTGCCGCCCGTGGTGGCCACGCCTATCGTCGTGACCCCCAACAGCGGCGGAATCATGTTCCAGCGGCTGTCGCAGGTGCCGCCG
Source organism: Pseudomonas sp. UBA6315 (assembly GCF_002438125.1). Taxonomy (NCBI): domain Bacteria; kingdom Pseudomonadati; phylum Pseudomonadota; class Gammaproteobacteria; order Pseudomonadales; family Pseudomonadaceae; genus Pseudomonas; species Pseudomonas sp. UBA6315. The sequence continues at coordinate 31,379 of NZ_DJTF01000030.1, read as the reverse complement.
CCTCCGGTGCATGCCCCGGAGCCGGAAGTCTCCGCGATCCAGCGCGAGCGCGAGGAAATGCTGGCCATCTACGAGTCGCCGAACAATCTGCCGGTCCCGCTGTTCGGCAAGCTGGCCGGGAAGTCCAAGGACCAGATCAACCGCGAGCTGAAGGCGGGCAAGCTGCTGTCGATCAGCCTGGGCAACCGGGGGCAGCGGGTTCCCGACTGGCAACTGGTGCCGCTCAAGCACAAGCTGGCCCAAGTGCTCATGAACCAATGCCCGCACGCCGATTCGTGGGACCTGTACCGCATGCTGACCCAGCCTCACCCCGACCTGGGTGATCGTGCGGCCATTGATGCGGTCACGCCAACGAACGTGCCCGCAATCATCCGGGTTCTCATGGGCGACTACCAGCACCATGCGGATGTGCCCGAGGCCGTTGCCCCGCGGCCCATCCCCGAGGACGTGCGGCAGAGCGTCCGCCGACTGGTGGACAGCGCAGCGGTGCTTGAAGGGGTCTAGTCCGGTCTAGTCCCATGCTGCAACCTATGGCCGGGATGAGACGGCTCCGGCCTATAGGAGTGCCTGCTACAGGGCGCCTGCCTCGGCGATCTGCAGCGCCCTGCGCTCGAAACGCTTGGCAGCAGAATCTGCTTGCGCGTGGGGCCGTTGGAGGTACGTCACGATCTCATAGGGGCCATCGGCGAGCGGTCGCATGCTTACCCCCCATTGATGGGCACGCTCGATGCGCGATTGCGCGCATACGCCGATGCCGTAGCCGGCTGAAACCCACAGCGCCATCATCTCGAATGAAGTTGCAGGCAGGATGTTCTCTTGGTCCACTGGCATCAGGGAGGCCAACCTCTCGTCCAGCAAGGGACAAGCCTCCGCCTGCCAGCGATAGATTGGATAGTCCTGAAGATCGGAGATGGTGAGCTTCGCCTGATCAACCAAACGGAACCGCGGTGGTATCGCGACGGCCATGCTTTCGCACCACAGCCTCCGGCTACTCGTCAGGTGATCCCCCGCACTGCTAAGAGATAGCCCCGCGTCGTAGCGGCCCTCATGCAGGCCCGTTACCAGCTCTTGATCCGAAACTTCACGCACGGCGATCGCGACACCCGGCTCGTGCGCTCGCTGCAGTGCAAGCAGCGCCGACAGCCGTGAAGACGGCACACCTGGCGCTATGGCGAGTGTGAAATTCGGGGACGGTCTGATGGCGTTGTGCATGGATGCCCCCAAGAGGCAACGGGATCGAAAAGAGCAGCCGACATCATACTCAAGAGATATCTTTAACGTGGTTAAAGATCAGTGATTCCATGACGCTTCTGCGAATGCAGAAGCGCACTATTCGGCCTGGACGGCCCGCCGGAGTAACCACCTATGAGTCCGCACCGGCGTTGGCGTTCGGGCAAGCGGTGCGAGCCGCTCGCCTGGCTCAGGGGATTGCTCAGGATGAGTTCGCGGGCTTGGCGGGGATCGCGCGCTCGCACATGGGCAAGATTGAGCGCGGCGAGCACATGCCGACACTCGCTCTCATTCTAAAAATTTCCCTGGCTCTCAAGATCAGCTCGGCCGAACTGATGACGGCCACGGAGCGCAACCTCTACCTTCAGGGCGATGCGTGACGCCGGATGTGGCGCAGGCGTCGTAGCTAATCGCTCTTTGGCGAACGCAAACGCTCGATGAAGCGCTCTACGGGTGCGGATAGTCCGCTACCGCCTTCGGGCCGAAGCAGGTAGGTGATGATGACGGCCGAATCGAGCGCCAACGGCCGGATCACCACGTCGGGACGTTGACACGCCGCGATTCGGGTCGCCGTTGCGAAGCCGATGCCGTAACCAGCTCCGACCAATGTGAGCATCATGTCCAGCGACGAGACATGCTCAACGATGGTGGACTCGCGCTCCAGGGGATGTAGCAGCCGGGTCAATTCGCGGCAGTAGCCCTCGCAAAGCTGCGGATCGCACATCACCAGCGGGTAACTCACGAGTTCACGTAGCGACACTTCCTTGTGGGCCAGCAACGGGTGCCGGATCGGCACGGTCACCACCAGCGGGTCCTGCCAGATGGGCTCCGTCACCAGTCCGTCGCCGACGTCCGCGGTGTGTGCGAAACCGATCGCGAAGTCGCCGGATCGCAGTCCCCGCAACTGTTCCGCCAGGGTGACCTCGGAGAGCCGTATTTCGATCTCCGGCTCCTCCTGGCGGCACAGGGCAAGAAGTGCAGACAGCCGCGGGTCGATGGCGCCATCGGAGATGGCGATGCGCACGCTGCCTCTTAGGCCTGCGGCGATCGCCCTGACGTTTTCTCGTGCCTGCTCCAGGTTGGTGAACAGCCTGCGAATGTCCTGAAGGAAGGTGGTGCCCGCTGGCGTCAACCGCGTTCCCCGCCGATCGCGGTCAAAGAGCAGCACCCCCAGTTCGTCTTCCAATTCCTTGATCGTGCGGGACAGCGGCGGCTGCTCGATGTGCAAGCGCTCCGCAGCACGGGTGAAATGCAGCTCTTCGGCGAGAGCCACGAAGCAGCGCAAATGACGAAGTTCCATGGGCACGTCCTTCAGCAATCCTGGTCATTGGGTTGGCCACGGCGCATTGCTGCCGAAGTGCGCTTAGAGGGGGCGACGTAGTGCTGGGTCCCTCTTCAGGGCGAGGAAAAAGGCCATCGGTGTATCTGAATAAGAATACATATGTTCATGTATTAACTCAAGTCAAGGGCGGTAGCAACTGTTTCGGAACGTGACGCCGAAGCCAACCCGCTCAATGCTTGAGCGGCTAAGGCAGTACTGACGCCAAAGTAGCGCGAGCCCACAGAGGGGCTCGCGAGATGTAGGACTGAAGGCGCTCTGCCTTCATGGAAAGGCCCAAATCAGGCCGGGTTGATTTCCAACGAGCCACGGTTGATCTGGTCGCGTTCCATCGACTCGAACAAGGCACCGAAGTTTCCTTCGCCGAAGCCCTCGCGGTAGTTGCCCTTGCGCTCGATGAACTCGAAGAACACCGGGCCAAGCAGCGGCTCGGAGAATATCTGCAGCAGCAGGCGGGGCTGGCCGCCTTCGGTCGTGCCGTCGAGCAGAATGCCGCGCGCCTGCAACTCGGGTACGGGCTGGCCATGGCCGGGCAGGCGCTTTTCCAAGTTTGCGTAATAGATGTCGTTGGGGGCGGTCAGCAGCGGGATACCGGCCATCTGCACGCGGTCGAGCGCATCGAGTAGGTTGTCGCACAGCAGGGCGATGTGCTGGATGCCCTCGCCGCTGAACTGCATCAAGAATTCCTCAATCTGGCCGCCGCCCTGGCGTGCTTCCTCGTTCAGCGGGATGCGGATCAGGCCGTCCGGCGCGCTCATCGCCTTGGAGGCTAGGCCGGTGTACTCGCCGTTGATGTCGAAGTAGCGGATCTCTTGGAAGTTGAAGAACTTCGTGTAGAAGTCGGCCCAGTACTCCGACTCGCACAAGCGCAATCCCATGGACGTGTTCCGCGCGTCTGTCCAGAACTGGCCAGAGGTTGTGGAGTGCCATGCGCTGACCGGCGACATGGACTATCTGCTGCGGGTGGTCGTCATGGACATGGCTCACTACTCCCGCTTCGTGCTCGACACGCTGCTCAAGCACCCCAGCGTGCAGGACTGCAAGACCAGCTTCGTGCTGGATCGCGTAAAGAGCACCACGGCCTTGCCCCTATGAGCATTCGGCCGGTTGGTGTGGCGGGGATGCAAATAGCGATTGACCTTCCAACGGTGGCAAGGAGCACACTTCAAACACCCCAACCCGAAAGGAGTTTTCCATGCAATTCCATCTCGAAGACATGACCTGCGGCGGCTGCGCCCGCACTGTGACGAAAACGATCCAAATGATCGACCCCAACGCCAAGATCGTCACGGACCCGCCGACCCGCCGTGTCGAGGTCCAGACCTCGGCCTCGCAAGAGCAGATCGCCGCGGCCCTGAGCGAAGCTGGCTTCCCGCCGCGCGCGCAGTAACACCGCATCGTGGCCGGCATGCACACAGGACGGCCGATGCGAGCACGTGCGCTGCGCCGTACCTGGCGCGGCGCTCAGTGCATCCCAAGGTAGGCCGACCTTGGCCACAGGGCCATCGCCACCATCATCAGGTTCTCGGTCAGGGACACGAAGCCCAGCGGCACGTTGCTGTCCCCGCCCACGCAGGCGCACTTGAGTTCCCGGCGATCGACATAGACCGCCTTGAAAACCGACACGGCCCCGACGGTCCCGATGAACAGCGCCAACGGAATCGACACCCACATCCCCACGCCCGCGACCATCAGGACGCCTGCGATGGCCTCCGCGAACGGGTAGAAATAGGCATACCGAACCCAGCGCTTGGCCAGCAGGTCGTAGTTGAGGAACATCGTCGCGAAGCCGTCCACGTCCTTGAGCTTCTGCAGCGCCAGGAGACACATGGCAAAGGCCACGAGCCACTCTGCCGCCTGAATGCTCCAGAGCTGGCCGAAGGCCGCCCAGCTCGCCGCCAGCGCCATCGCGGCCGCCATGGCGAACAGCGCGATCACAGGGGTGTAGGTCACGGCGTTCTTGTCCTTCACGGACATGCCGAAGAATTTGCGTAGGTCGTCGTAGCCGCCCACGCGCCGCCCGTTTATGAAGACCTGGGGCGTGGTCTCGACGCCATGCTCCTTCTTGAACGCATCCGTCTGCTCGCGGCTCGCCAAGTGTTTGTCCTCGACCTCGTAGCCCTTGCGTTTGAGCAGATCGAGCGACTTCAGCCCGTAGGGGCAGGTATGGCCGGGCATGACCATTCGGTAGAGCGTGGCTAGCTTGGGCGCAGACATGCAGGACTTCTCCTGTGTGACTTTCCATGGGCCGGCCGTCACGGATTTAAGGACGTTGATGACCTTTCCAGCCTAACCGACGACCGTGCAAAGGGAGTGTAGACACCTGGCTCGCGGGTTGGTCTGGCCCACGGGTTGGTTATCTGGCTGCAATGCCGTCAGTCCTCCATCTGCCAGAGCAACCCTGCCGCAGGCCGGTGCGCCTGAGGCAGCACGCAGGCTCCTAGTGGTTCTCCTTGGCATGGTTGATCGTGTACTTGGGGATCTCGACGGTCAGGTCTTCGGTCGCAACGATGGCCTGGCAGCTCAGCCGCGACTGCGCCTCCAGTCCCCAGGCCCGGTCGAGCAGATCATCCTCGCACTCCTCGACTTCGTTTAGAGAATTAAACCCCTTGCGCACGATGCAGTGACAGGTCGTGCAGGCACAGCTCATGTCGCAGGCATGCTCGATCTCGATGCCGTTGTCCAGCAGGGCCTCGCAGATCGAAGTGCCTGCTGGCACGTTCAGTTCGGCTCCCTCGGGAGCCAGTTCAGGATGGGGCAAGACTGTGATTTTGGGCATATCTCTCCTGGCTGCTCAGTGCGCACGCGGCTTTTTTCCTGCTGCGTTGGCTCGCGCGCGGCGCGGCACTGCGCCAGTGCGCGCTTCGGGCTTGTTGTCACTGGTATCGGGCTGCTCCAGCGTGTGCAGGATCGGGCAGTCGGGCCGTTCGTCGCCGGCGCAACACCGGATCAGCGCCTTGAGCGTCGCGGCCATCTCCAGCATGCTCTCGATGCGCCGGTCCAACTCGTCGATGTGTTGCTGGGCCAGACGCTTTACATCAGCACTCTGGCGCGACTTGTCATTCCACAGTCCCAGCAAGTCCGTGATCTCGGCTACCGAGAAGCCGAGGTCGCGCGAACGCCGGATGAAATGCAACCGGTGAACGTCGTCCTGGGTATAGGCGCGGTAGCCCGAATCGGTGCGGTCAGCCGGAGGGATCAGACCGATTTGCTCGTAGTAGCGGATCATTTTGGCCGAGACCTTCGAGGCCTTGGATGCTTCACCGATGTTCATGGTGTTCCTCCTTTCTCAATGAGCGGTATCCGCCGCCAGCGGCGGCTGGAAGCGGCGCAGGCGCAGCGCGTTTCCGAGCACGAACACGCTGGACAGCGCCATCGCGCCAGCCGCGAAGATCGGCGACAACAGCACACCGTATGCGGGGTACAGGACGCCAGCGGCCACCGGGATCAGGGCCGTGTTGTAGCCAAACGCCCAGAACAGGTTCTGGCGGATGTTGCCGATGGTCGCCTTGGACAGCGCGATGGCGTTGGGCACGCCCTGCAGGTTGCCCGACATCAGCACTACGTCGGCCGACTCCACCGCCACGTCGGTGCCGGTGCCGATGGCCAGGCCCACGTCGGCCTCGGCCAGCGCCGGGGCGTCGTTGATGCCGTCGCCCACGTAGGCGATCTGGCCGTGGCTGGCTTTCAGCCGGCGCACGGCTTCGACCTTGCCCTCGGGCAGCACTTCGGCCACCACCTCGTCGATGCCCAGTTGCTTGGCGATGGCCTGCGCGGTACGCGCGTTGTCGCCGGTGATCATCGCCACCTTCAGGCCGAGCTGGTGCAGCGCGGCAATGGCCGCGGGCGTGCTGGACTTGATCGGATCGGCCACCGCGATGATGGCGGCCAGCCGGCCGTCGATCGAGGCGTACAGCGGCGACTTGCCCTCGTTGCCTAGGCGCTCGGCCGTGCGAGCGAAGCCGCCCACGTCCAACCCCAGCTCACGCATGAAGCGATCGGCACCGACCTCGACACGCGCGCCGTCCACGGTGGCGCGCACGCCCATGCCCGTGACCGAATCGAAGTCTGTCATCGTCGGCAGCGCGATGCCACCTTCCACGGCCGACTCGACGATGGCGCGTGCGATCGGATGCTCCGAGCGCGATTCCACGGCGGCGACCTTCGCCAGCACCTGGTTGCGGTCAAAGCCGTCGGCAATCTCCAGGTCGGTCAGGACCGGGCGGCCCTCGGTCAGCGTGCCGGTCTTGTCCACGGCCACCACCTTGGCGTCCTTGAGCAGTTGCAGGGCTTCACCCTTGCGGAACAGCACGCCCATCTCAGCGCCCCGGCCCGTGCCGACCATGATGGAGGTCGGCGTCGCCAGACCCATGGCGCACGGGCAGGCAATGATCAGCACCGCCACGGCATTGACCAGCGCGAAGGACAGCGCGGGCGACGGGCCGAACACCAGCCAGACCAGGAAGGTCAGCACGGCGGCCAGCATGACGGCGGGCACGAACCACAGCGTCACCTTGTCCACCACGGCCTGGATCGGCAGCTTGGAACCTTGCGCCTGCTCGACCATGCGGATGATCTGCGCCAGCATGGTCTGACCGCCCACGGCGGTGGCACGCAGCGTCAGCGCACCCTTCTGGTTGACGGTGCCGCCGACCACGGTGCTGCCTTCCGCCTTTTCGACGGGAATCGGCTCGCCGGTGATCATCGACTCGTCCACGAAGCTGCGGCCCTCGGTCACTTCACCATCGACCGGCACGCGCTCGCCGGGGCGCACTTCCACGATGTCGCCCTGCGCCACGTCGTTGATCGGGATGTCCACGATGCGGCCGTCGCGCAGCACGTGCGCCTCCTTGGCCTGTAGGCCGACCAGGCGCTTGATGGCCTCGGAGGTGCGGCCCTTGGCCCGTGCCTCAAGAAAGCGGCCCAGCAGGATCAGCGCCACGATGACGGCGGCCGCCTCGTAGTACACGTTCACCGTGCCGGCCGGCAGCAGACTGGGCGCGAACGTGGCGACCATCGAATAGCCGAAGGCCGCGGCCGTGCCGACCGCGACCAGCGAGTTCATGTCGGGACCCAGGCGGAACAGCGCCGGGAAGCCCTTCTCGTAGAAGCGCCAGCCCGGAATGGCGAGCACCAGCAGGGTCAGCACGAACTGCAGATACCAGCTCTGCTGGATGCCGATGGTGGAAGCCACCCACTCGTGCATGCCGGGAATCATGTGCGAGCCCATTTCGAGCACGAACACAGGCAGCGCCAGCACGGCGGCCAGGGTCAGGTCGCGCTTGAGTTCGGCGCGCTCGGCGTCCTTTTTCTCGGCAGCTTCCTCGTCGGCCTGCATGCTGGTATCGACAGGGCTGGCCTCGTAGCCGACCTTATCGACAGCCGCGATTAGATCCTGCACGGATGCCACACCACGCACGGTAGCGCGCTCGGTCGCCAGATTGACCACAGCCTCAGTGACGCCCGGCACCGCCTTGAGCGCCTTCTCGACGCGGCCCACGCACGAAGCGCAGGTCATGCCTCCGATCGCCAGCTCGATGGTGCCCTGAGGCACGTCGTACCCTACCTTCTCGATCGCCTGGATCAGCGCCATGCGATCGACAGCACGGTTCAGGCGAATGTCCGCTCGCTCGGTGGCGAGATTGACAGACACGCTTGCCACGCCCTCGACCTTGGCAAGGGCGGCCTCGACTCGGCCGACGCAGCTTGCGCAGGTCATGCCCTCGATGGGCAGGCTGATTGCCGCTGCTTGGCCGCCAGCACTACTCGTTGTTGCCATGCTCATGGTGTGCTTCCCATAGTTGAAATTCGACATGGAGGGAGCTTAGGGTTTACCATCGTGGGAAGGTCAAGCGCTTTTTCGGATGCTGTCAGGTTTCAGAAATGACCCGGTGCACGGGGAGCGGAGGCCTTGCCTGCCAGGCTCGCACTGGTTCTTTGCTGCGCGCGCCTAAGCGGCTGCTGCCTTGTTAATTCTGAAGGGCGAAAACAGCCATTCGAGGTTAGGAAATATTTTAAAAATGAATACAAGTAAGCCATTCAGTACCCCACCGAAGGATCCCAGCGCCAATTTGGAATCGCTGTCACAGAATGACGTGACCATCTTGGCTGAGACATTCCGCCTCCTGGGTGACCCGTCCCGGCTGAGAATCATGCTGTGCTGCATGAAGGGCTCATCCTCGGTCGGGGATATCGCTGAAACCCTCGAACTCTCGCAGTCGCTGGTGAGCCACCACCTGCGGCTGCTGCGCGGTGCTCGCCTGGTCAAGGGCGTGCGCCAGGCCAAACAGATCTTCTATGAGGTGGCGGACAAGCACGTGAACCAGGTGCTGCTGGATATGGCCACCCACATCGCGGAAGACCACAACGACGAGTAACTGTTGGGCATAGCATGCCGTTGCAGCGTGGCCTACGTTCCATGGCGATATGCGCCCCACCGCCCGCAGCTGCGTTCGGTGAGGCGGTTTGGATGCCGCTTCCGATCAATCAGAAGTTGAGCGCGCGCTTGTCCACTGCCAGCGAGGCCTCTTTGAACGTCTCGGAGAGGGTCGGATGGGCAAAGCAGATGCGGGCGATGTCTTCGCTGCTGGCCTTGAACGCCATGGCGATCACGGCCTCGGCCACCAGTTCGCTGGCCTGCGGGCCGACTACATGCACGCCGAGTATCTCGTCCGTGGCAGAATCGGCGATCACCTTGACGAGGCCCGTCGTGTCGCCCAGTGCACGCGCGCGGCCATTGGCCATGAACGGGAAGGAACCGATTCGATAGGCGGTGCCCTGCTCTTTGAGCTGCTGCTCGGTGCGGCCTACCCAGGCAATCTCCGGGCTGGTGTAGATGACGTTGGGGATCGTGTTGAAATCGACGTGACCGTGCTGGCCGGCAATGCGCTCGGCCACTGCGACACCTTCCTCTTCCGCCTTGTGCGCCAACATCGGGCCACGCACCACGTCACCGATGGCCCAGATGCCGGGCACACTGGTGCGGCATGCATCGTCCACCACCACGGCGCCGCGCTCATCCAGTTGGAGTCCCACGGCGGCCGGATTCAGGCCTTCGGTGTTGGGCACACGGCCGATAGCCACGATCACTTTGTCTGCCTGCAAGGACTGCGTCTGGCCCTGGCTGTCGGTGTAGTGAATAGTCACGCCGGCCTCGGTTGCATTGACTTCGCGAACCTTCGCACCTAGTTCGATCTTCAGGGCTTGCTTGTCGAACGCCTTCTTCGCCTCCTTGGCGATGGCTTGGTCGACGATTGGCAGGAAGCTGGGCAAGCCTTCGAGGATCGTGACATCCGCCCCCAGGCGGCGCCAAACGGAGCCCAGCTCCAGGCCGATCACGCCGGCACCGATGACGGTCAACCGATTGGGCACGGCCGCGATGTTCAGCGCGCCGTCGTTGGAGAGCACGACCCGCTCATCGAACGGTAGGTTGGGGAGCGGCCGCACGTTGGAGCCTGTGGCAACGATGATCTGCTTGCCCACCAAGGTAACAGCCTCATCGGCGGCGACGCTCACCTCGAAGCCACCATCGACAGTCCTGGTGAAAGACGCCAGGCCGTTGAAGAACTGGACCTTGTTTTTGCGGAACAGATAAAGGATGCCTTCGTTGCTGGACTTCACCACCTGATTCTTACGTTCCAGCATCGTGGTCACATCCATGCGCAGATCACCCGTGGAGATGCCGTGCGTGCCAAAGTGGTGCTTGGCTTGTTCAAAGTTCTCTGACGACTGCAGTAGCGCTTTCGAAGGGATACAACCGATGTTGTTGCAGGTACCGCCAGGTGCTGGCTTTCCGTCCTTGTTCTTCCAGGCATCTACACAAGCGACCTTCATGCCTAATTGGGCAGCGCGAATGGCCGCGATGTATCCGCCAGGGCCGGCACCGATAACAATGACGTCGAAATGCATGTCCATGATTTACATCTCCAAAGTTTTTGAGGAAATAGTGAGCGCCTATGTCGCGCCTTTTGTCAGGTGGTCGCCAGATTACAGCTCGTTCCCTGACGATCACGTTGAACACTACGGAAGAACGAACCGGGCGCTCGCGGTATTGCCCCCACGTTCGACTTGGACAACGGCCTTCGTGCCCTTGGCTGCGGCGAAGGTCCCGCTGCCTTCGAGGCGGCTTCCGTCCGCGGCAGGCGTGAGTTGCACCTCCTGCTTTTGTGAGCCGGTCAACAGCGTGAGCTTGGCTTTGGTGTTGCTTACGTTGACCTGCTTGCCGTGGTCGCGCAGGTAGAGTTGCGCTGCTGCGGGCTGAACGACCAACTCGTAGTCCACGTCCCGGACTTCGGTCACGACGCCACCATGCAGCGGCTTGTGGTCATGCGCGTGGTCATGGTCGCCTGCGGCGAAGGCGGTGACGGATGCCAGGGCGAGGGCGGTGCCAGCCGTGAGGGAACGAAATCGAACAGACATGAAAGCTCCTATAGGGTTACGGTGGTTGAAATCGGGTGACAGAAGGCGTTGCATCAGAATGCCCCCGCGTCGCGGTCGTCCAGCAGGCGTTCGGCAGGCTTGCGGCCGAACAGCCAGAACATGGCGGGTGTAAGGAAGGTGTCCAGCAGCGTGGAGCTGACCAGCCCCGAGAAGATCACCACCGCGACGGGGTGCAGGATCTCAGTACCGGGTCGTGACGCCTCGAACAACAGCGGGGCCAGTGCGAAGGCCGTGACCAGCGCGGTCATCAGAACCGGGGAAAGCCGTTCGAGCGAGCCACGCACGATCATCTTCTGGTCGAAGTCCTCGCCCTCCATGCGCATGAGGTTGAGGTAGTGGCTCACCTTCAGGATGCCGTTGCGCACAGAAATACCCGCGAGCGTGATGAAGCCGACCAGAGCGGCCACGGACAACGGCTGGCCAGACAGCCACAGCCCCAGCACGGCGCCGACCAGGGCCAATGGAATGTTCACCATGATGAGCGCCGATAGGGCGACCGACTTGTAGCGCGTGTACAACACCACGAACATGAGCGTCAGGGAGACGATGGACAGCAGGCCCACCAGTCGCGAGGCTTCCTCTTGTGCCTGGAACTGGCCGCCCAGCGTGATGAAGTAGCCTTCGGGCAAGCGCACTTCTTGGACGACGCTGCGTATGTCGGCCACTACTTCGGACAGCGGCCGTCTCTGAGCGTTGGCCGACAAAACTATGCGCCGACGGCCATCGTCGCGGCTGACCTGGTTGGGGCCGTCGCTGTCTTCGATGGTGGCAAGGCGCGACAACGGGACCCGACCCATGGGCGTGTCGATGAGGATGCGGCTCAAGCCCTCAATCGACCGCGCCTGCTCGGGCAGGCGAACCACCAGCGCGAAGCGGCGGTTGCCCTCGATGACCTCGGTGATCTTTTCGCCTTCGACCAGGCTTTGTAGCGTGGACAGAATTTGCGGTGCGGCCACGCCGTAGCGTCCCGCCGCCGCATAATCCACGCGGATTTTGATCTGCGGCGCAAGGACCTGCTTTTCGATCTCCAGGTCAGCAAGCCCCGGAATTCCGGCCAGCTTGGCGCGCAGCAGATCCGCCTGCCCGCGCAGGACGTCCAGGTCCTCGCCGAACACCTTGATGGCGATCTGCGAGCGCACCCCCGACAACATGTGGTCGATGCGGTGCGAGATCGGCTGGCCAATGCCGATGGAGCCGGGCAAGTGAGCCAGACGCGAACGGATGTCGGCGGTGATCTCCTCCATGGAGCGCTTTAGCTCTGAGGCAGGCAGCAGACCCACGTCCAGTTCACTGACATGCACACCTTCGGCATGCTCGTCCAGCTCGGCCCGTCCGCTGCGCCGGCCCACGTGCTGCACCTCCGGCACCTGCGCGACCAGCAGCTCGGCTTGCTGGGCAAGCGCCGAAGATTCGGCCAGCGTCACACCGGGATTCAGGCGCAGGCCCACCAGCAACGTTCCTTCATTGAACGGGGGCAGGAACGTGGTCGGGAAGAATGGCACCGCGGCGACAGCCAGTGTGACAGCCACAGCGGCCATGCCAAGGGCGGCACGCGGCCGCTGCAAGACCCGCTGCAGGCCGCCCTGATAACGCGCCTTAAGCCAGGCTAGAATCCGAGTGTCGCCATGGTCCAGCGTCCTCATCTTGGGCAGCAGGTAGTACGACAGCACCGGAGTGACCGTCACAGAGACCAGCAGCGAGGCTAGCGTGGAGACGATGAAAGCGATGCCCAGCGGCACGAACAAGCGCCCTTCCATCCCCGGCAGCGCGAACAGGGGCAGGAACACCAGCACAATGATCATCGTGGCGTAGAGAATCGCCGAGCGAACCTCCATCGAGGCCCTGGCAACGATGACCAGGGGCGTCAGCCGGTTCTCAGGGTGGCGGGCGCGGTTCTCCTTGAGCCGCCGCATGATGTTCTCCACATCGACCACAGCATCGTCCACGAGACCGCCGATGGCGATCGCCAGCCCACCGAGCGTCATGGTGTTGATTGACAGGCCGAAATAGTGGAACACCAGCCCGGTCACGAAGATCGAGGCAGGAATCGCGGTCAACGCGATCACCAGGGGGCGCAAAGTGCCCAGGAAGAAGAACAGGATCACCGCCACGAAGACCGATGCGCCGATGAGCTTGCCTTGCAGCGTGCTGATGGACGCCTCGATGAAGTTGGCTTGTCGGAAGGTCACTTGCGGCTCGGCCATGCCAGCCGGCAGTGAGCCCTTCATGTCCGCTAACGCTGACTCGATCGAGCGGGTCAGTGCAATCGTATCGGCCGTGGGCTGCTTTTGGATGCCCAGGATCACGGCTGGCAGGCCCTCGAAGCCCGCATCGCCGCGCTTGATGGCTGGCGCAAACTGAACATCGGCGACCTGGTGGATCAGGATGGGTTGGCCCGCACGCACCGCGAGAGGCAGGTTACGCAGGTCGTCGAGTCGGGACGTGCGGCCCAGGTTGCGGATCAGGTACTCGCGGCCATTGATCTCCAGGAAGCCGCCGGAAGTGTTCGCGGAGAAGCCCTTGAGAGCCGCATCCAGGTCGGACGCAGTCACGCCCAGCTCTGACATTCGCGTGGTGTTGGGCTGGACCTGGAACTGACGGACCTCGCCTCCGATCGGGATGACTTGGGCAACGCCAGGTATGGCCATCAGCCGGGGGCGTAACACCCAGTCCGCGTACTCGCGCGTGTCCATGGCCGACAGCGGCGGGGCTGCGTTCTTCTGCCCTGAGGGCTTGGCACCGATGGGGATTGCAATCTGCATGATCTCGCCCATCACTGAGCTGATTGGCCCCATCGTGGGCGTCACGCCCGGGGCTAGCCCTTCCTCCATGGACGTCAGGCGTTCGGAGACCATCTGGCGCGCCCGGAAGATGTCTGTCTTCCAGTCAAATGTCACGTAGATGAAGGAAAGCCCGGCGCTGGAGACCGAGCGCACGCTTTCGACGCTGGGCAGGCCGTTCATGGCCGTTTCGAGCGGGAACGTGATGAGCTGCTCGACTTCTTCGGCAGCCATGCCGCCAGCCTCCGTCATGAGAGTGACGGTCGGCTTGTTGAGATCGGGAAAGACATCTACCGGCGTGCGCGTCAGGGTGAACGCGCCATACGCCATCAGCACCAGCGCCCCGATGATGACCAGGAGCCGGTTTCGTAAGCTATTTTCGAGAAGCCACTTGAACATGGAATGGTGCCCCTCAACGAACTTGATTGATCAGGGACGCGCCCTCGACAACCACGCGGTCGCCGTCCGCCAGGCCCGAAGTGACAGCGATGGATGCACCATCCAAAGGAGTGATGTTCACGACACGTGGCTCGAAGCGCTCGGCCTGGTCTTTGACCCAGACGATGTTCTGGTTGGCAGGGTTCTTCATCAGCGCACCGGAAGGCACGCGGTAGCCAGGTACCGTCGTCGCCTCTTGCACGAAGACCACCACCGGCATACCGACCGCCAAGCGCGAGAGGCTTTCGCTGGTGCCCTTGAACAGCATGGGCAGGGCCTGCTCGCGCAGGCTGCTGGCGGCCCCGACGAAGCTCAGCGGCACCTTCTGACCGCCTACTGCGAGTGCAGCACCGGCCAGGTTCTGTGCCATTGCCGGATCGTAGGCAAGCGCCTCGATGCGCAGTTGGGTCGGATCGACCACCTCAAACACCAGTTCGCGCGCATCCACGACCTGCCCGGCAACTGCGGGGCTGGATGCGATGACGCCGCTGACTGGGGCCTTTAGTACGTCCCTGCCGGCGAGGCCCCCGCTCAAGGCGCGGGCGCGTTCGGTCAGGCTGTTTACTTCGCTTTCGGCTGCTTCGATCTCCTTGCGGGGCACGGTCTCCGACAGCTCGCGCAGCCGGGCCAGGCGCTTCTGCGCGAGCGCTTGGCCCGCACGCAGCTCGGCAACCTGGGCCATCTGGCCTGAGCGCTCCAGCACACCGCTGGCCGGTTCGATGTAAGCCAGCACCTGGCCCTTGCGCACGGATTGGCCGATCTGCGGCAGACCATCCGGCCCGGGCACCAGCCGGCCCATTACCATTGCCTGGACCTTGCCGCCTGTCGTCGGGTCCATGATTACTTTGCCAGCCAGTTCATGGCTGCGGGCCAAGGGCTCCTGCTTGATCAGCTGGGTGCGTACACCGATCTGACGTTGTGACGGTTTCGGAAGAAACACGCTGCCATCAGGCTGGCGCTGGGGGCCATTGGAAGACGCAGCCGGCGCTTCGTCGCCGTGGTCGTGACCGTCGTGAGCGAACGCGGGAGCAGCCAGAGCCAATGCAGCCGCCATGGCCGTCGTCATTAGGAAACGGAAGTTGCGCTTCATGCTGCACCTCGCAGTGCACCGTTGGTGCGTGTACGTCTGCGCAGCGCCCACGCTAGGACACCGACGCCGAGGACTGCGGCACCGCCACCTAGTACGAGCACACGGCCGGATGCGACGGCATGCTCGTGTTCGGCGTCTTCGCTATGAACATCGAGAACGCCAGTCAACAGGTCCGATTGGCTCTGCGCAGTAACAGTGGCCATGATTGAGGTCTCGCCATCGGATAGCGGCTCAGTCAGATCGGCCTCGAACTCTCCAACCCCGTGTGGGCTGACCTTTACCTGTCGACCACCCAGCTCGAGGGTCAGCTCGCCATTGGTCACCGGCCGGTTGTCGGCAGCATGGTCGAGGTAGAGTGTGAGACGCTGGCCGTTCAGCACACCCACCAGTTCGAAGTCATCGGAAACTGCGGCAAAGCGCGGAAGCGCGGCCGCTGCGGGGGCAGGAGCGGCTTCGCCATGGTCATGGCCGTCGCCGGCCCACGTTGCGCTGGTGCCAAGCAGGAGGCTGGACAAGGCAGCAGCACGCCAGAAAGAGGATTGCGACATTTCTAAGGTTCCAGGATGGTTGAGCGCGCGCTGATCAGCGCGTGCCGGAGATGTCAGTGAAAGTCTCGGTCGGCTGCGGCAGCGTGCCTTGAGCCTGCAACAGGGACGAGATGGCCGCGGCATGCTCCACCTTGGCGAGCAGCGCCGCGCGCTCGGCCTCGGTGGCCTCCTGCTCGATGCGAAGGCGTGTCGGCATGTCCGTCTCGCCCATCGCGAACGACTTTTGGTAGAAGGTGCGCGTTTGTTGGGCTAGTCGCTGGCGCTCCGAAGCGGCCTGCATCTGGGTGCTGGTTGCCAGTTCGCGCGATTGGGCAGTTCGAATTTCCGAGAGTAGCCGGGTGCGCTGGGCCGCGAGTGCCGACTCAGCCTCCAGTGCCTGCGCATTGGCGCTGGACAATTGCTCGGTATGACGGCTACCCGTACCGAAGGGAATGCGCACACCCACCGTGATCGTCTGGTTGTAGCGTTCGCCGTAGCCGCCCCGATCCCGCGTGGTCGCCAGGGTCAGTTCGGGGTTGGCGTACTTCTGATGGGACACCAGTTCCGCAGAGCGGCGGGCCGCCAGCGCCTTGTGCTGCAGTTCCAGCAGCGCAGGGTGGTTACCCAACAACGCGCCGGACGGCTGTGCCGATGCCGGTTGAACTCGGACACCTGACTGCTCCGGCTGCGCGGAATCGGCCTGCGACGGGATACTCTCGATGCCGGTCAGTGCCAACAACGCCTCGCGCTGCGTGATTTCTTCGGCCTGAGCAATGGCCAGGGCACTACGAGCCGACGCCAAGGCGCCATCGGCCTGGTTTCTGTCGGCTTGCGCCAGGTCGCCCGCGCGAACCCGGCGAGCCACATCTTGCGCCAACTCGTCCGCGCTGCGGGTGCGATCCTGCGCCGCCACCAATTCGGCCTGGGCACGCTGCCATGCCCACCATGCCTGGCGAACCTGTCCGGCCGTGCGTAGCTTGGCGGCCAGCATCCGGCTGGATAGCGCGAGGCTTTCCGCGTCCGCCCAGCGTGCCGACGAGGCGCGCTCACCAGGCATCCAAAGGGGAATAGCCACCCCGACTTCATATTCGCGCTGTCCGTTGCGGTTGTTGAACCGATCAGTTTTGGTGGAGGCTTCCAGCGCCATCGGACCTGCCACCCAACTGCCGGCCGTCTCTTGGCGTGCTTGGGCGGCCTGCTGCCAGGCGCCTTCTCCAGCGGCTTCTGGCTGCCGCTGCCAAGCTGACTCCCACAATTGGGCGACCATGTGGCTGTCTGGTCTGGATGGGACGTGAGGGGCGGCTACTGGCTGGGCTAGCACGGTGCCGGCCCAAAGCGTGGATACCGCCCATATCCATCCCTTGCGTATGTCTTTGCGAAGCATTCAATTCTCCATCGGTGTTGCATCAGTACTTACCCCCGGCTGGGTGTTCTCTTTCCGAGCAAGTGCTTGTCGTTGAAAAGCCACTGTTCACTGGCTTAGATATGAACAATTGTATATCTATTCATATGAATGGGAAAGAAAACCTTACATCCTTTGAGCACCAATCGCCTTAGAGAGGGCGTCGGGCGCAAGACATCGAGAGGCGAGGTGGGGCTAATCCACTGCGCAAACAGCTATGCAGACTCCTTGAGCATATCCCCCGGGGGGGGATATGATTGCTGCATGAAAGAGATGCACAAGCACACCAGCCACCCAGATCTCGTGAAACGGCTCAAGCGCGCCGAGGGTCATCTGCGACACGTCATCGGGATGATCGAAGGAGAAGAAACCTGCCTGGACATCGCTCGCCAGCTCGCTGCGGTGGAGAGCGCCGTCACAGCGGCCAAGCGCGTCCTGATCCATGACCACATCGACCACTGCCTATCTCATGATGAGGACTCCGTTCTAGCCGAAATGAAGGCGCTAACCAGACTGCTCTGAGGTCTCTCGATGCTCTCCGTCCTAAAGAACCGCACCTACCGCCACCTGTTCACCGCGCAGGTGATCGCACTCGTCGGCACAGGCCTGATGACGGTAGCGCTCGGCCTACTTGCCTACGAGCTGGCCGGGGCCGATGCAGGTGCGGTGCTCGGGTCGGCGCTGGCTATCAAGATGCTGGCCTATGTGGGAGTCGCTCCAGTCGCACAGGCCTTCGCCGACCAGTTCCCGCGACGGTCATTGCTCGTAGCGCTGGACCTGGTACGAGCGGTTGTCGCGATCTGTTTGCCCTTTGTCACCGAGGTCTGGCAGATCTATCTGCTGATCTTTGTCCTGCAAGCGGCATCCGCCGGCTTCACGCCGACTTTCCAAGCCACTATCCCGGACATCCTTCCCGATGAAGAGGACTACACGAAGGCGCTGTCGCTGTCCCGGCTGGCCTATGACCTGGAAAGCCTGATTTCCCCGATGCTGGCTGCTGCGCTGCTGACCGTCATCAGCTTTCACAACCTGTTCGCGGGAACAGTGCTCGGTTTCCTCGTTTCAGCCGCGCTCGTGGTCAGCGTGCGGTTGCCCACAACTATTCCCGGACCGCGCCGCGGCATTTGGGATCGCACGACCCGCGGCACACGCATCTATCTCGCTACGCCACGCCTGCGGGGCCTGCTGGCGATCAGCTTGGCCGTCTCGGCGGCGGGCGCCATGGTGATCGTGAACACGGTGGTTCTCGTGAAGGCGCGCTTTGGCCTAGGCGAGGTCGAAGTGGCGTCGGCACTGGCGGCATTCGGAGGCGGTTCGATGGTGGCAGCCTTCGTTCTGCCATCCTTACTGGAAAAGGTGGCCGACCGAACCGCGATGCTCACCGGCGCTACCGTACTGGTCGTGGGCACGGGGATCGGCGCACTGCTGCCGAGCTATGCATTGTTGCTGCCGCTGTGGTTGATCATCGGCTTTGGCTACAGCGTGGCGCAAACGCCATCCGGCCGTCTTCTGCGCCGCTCGGCCCATGCCGAGGACCGTCCTGCGATCTTCGCGGCACACTTCGCGCTGTCGCACGCCTGTTGGCTCATCTGCTACCCACTTGCCGGCCGCTTCGGCGCGGTCATGGGCTTGCCATCGACCTTCATTGTCATGTCCCTGGTCGGCTTGGCCGGCGTGGCGCTGACGCTCTGGCTGTGGCCGGCCAGCGACCCTTCTGACGTGGCGCATGACCACCCCAGCTTGCCGCCGGATCACCCTCATTTACGCACACACGCAGACCAAGGCAGGCACCATCACCAGCTGATTCTGGATGACCTGCACCGTATCTGGCCGAAAGGATAGGCACATTTTCTCGTTGCGGCATCACAACGCATGGCTTCGGAGGCTGAGAAGGGTGAGCCAAAATATATCAAATGAACACATATTCATGTGTTATATTTCACCATAGTCAAACACTCAACCAGCAGAGGCGCCCATGTCCCAATCCAATGCACATGATCATGGTCACGACCATGATCACGACCACACCCCCACAGTGACCAGCGCCAACGAGCGCAAGGTTCTGGTTTCCTTCTTCCTGATCTTCGGCTTCATGCTCGTGGAAGCTGTCGGCGGCGTGCTGTCGGGCTCGCTAGCCCTACTTGCCGATGCTGGCCACATGCTGACCGACGCCGTGGCACTTGCCCTGGCTTACGCTGCCTTCCGATTCGGTCGCCGCGCAGCCGACAGCAAACGCACATTCGGTTACCTGCGCTTCGAGGTCATCGCCGGCTTCCTGAACGCCGTGACCCTGTTCGCGATCGTCGCATGGATCGCCTACGAGGCGTGGGAGCGGCTGCAGGCGCCGCCCGTCATCCTCGCCGGCCCGATGATGATCGTCGCCGTGCTCGGCTTACTGATCAACGTCCTCGTGCTGTGGATCATGACCCGCGGCGAAACCGATCACGTCAATGTGAAAGGTGCCATCCTCCACGTGATGGGTGACCTGCTCGGCTCTGTCGGCGCCATCGTTGCAGCGATCGTCATCTACTTCACCGGCTGGACTCCGATCGACCCCATCCTGTCGGTTCTAGTAGCGGCGTTGATTCTGCGCAGCGCCTGGAAGCTCCTGGCCAAGTCGATCCATATCCTGTTGGAGGGTGCGCCAGAGGACGCTTCGCCGGAAAAGGTGGAACAAGGCCTGATGAGCACTGTGCCCGGCCTGGCGGCTGTCAGCCATGTTCACGTGTGGCAACTCACTTCCGGTCGCACGATGGCCACGCTACACGTTCGACCCAACGTGGACGAGGAGGCGCGAGCTGTGGTCAAGCGCGTCGAGGCGGTGCTGCGAGAGCAGTTCAGCATCGAACACGCCACAGTCGGAATCGACTGGAACTCGGAGGCTGACGAGAACATCTGCAGCCTGCAACCCACGACAGGCCGTCAGGACCACAGCGGCCACGACCACAGTGAGCACAATCATGACCATGACCATGACCACTCCGCTCCCGGTCACAAGCATTGAGGCCGTGCTAGACGGTTCGCAGTTCACTTGAGGGTTTGAATCCATGACATCCCGCAAAACCACCAGCGCCGCTATTGTGCAATGTTCGACCTCTAACCACGGCACGACCACTGATGTCCTCGCACTATCGCAAAGTGACGTCGCTGTTCTGGCAGAGACCTTCCGCCTGCTGGGCGACCAATCGCGATTGAAAATCCTGTTGCTGTGCATGCGCGGATCGGTCGCAGTGGGCGACATTGCTGGCTCGCTAGACCTGTCGCAGTCCTTGGTCAGCCATCACCTGCGCCTGTTGCGCGGCGCGCGCCTCGTGCGCGGCGAGCGCCAAGCCAAGCACATCTTCTACGGCATTGCCGACCAGCACGTCAGCCAGGTACTCCAGGACATGGCGGTTCACATTTCGGAGGACAGACACGACGATTGACTGAACATGTGAGTGCGCGCCGGCCTACTCCTTCAAGGGGTAGGCTTTTTTTGGCTATCAATCTAGAGAGACACCGGCGCGCCTTGCTGAATGCCTAGAAGACCCCACAAGCAAAAAGCACTCTAAAAATAAACACTTGAACATATCTTCATGTGTGTTATTATTTGTCTACGGGGTATCCGAAAGGCGTAAGGACCACGCCATTATTTTTAACGTCAAGGAGTATTGACCATGTCCAAGAAAATTCGCTTTGCTGTTCTGCTTTCCGCACTTTTTGCTGCTGGAGCAAACGCTCAACCGTTCGCCGCAGATATGACACGGCAACAGGTCCAAGAAAATCTGACTGCTTGGAGGCAATCTGGGCTGGAAGCGTTGTCTCGCGGCGAAAGCGGCCCGGATACGTCCAGC
Organism: Pseudomonas sp. UBA6315; assembly: GCF_002438125.1. Lineage (NCBI taxonomy): Bacteria > Pseudomonadati > Pseudomonadota > Gammaproteobacteria > Pseudomonadales > Pseudomonadaceae > Pseudomonas > Pseudomonas sp. UBA6315. Next base: position 10,301 of record NZ_DJTF01000030.1, on the reverse strand, counting down.
CCTCAATACCAGGCTGCCTTTCAGCGCTACTTGCAATTGACCCAAGGTGATATGTATCAGGCGCCCTCAGCAGGAAAGACTCGTGCTGAAGTGATGGCTGATTTGGAACTGTGGAAAATCTCCGGCATGCACGCGCTCACCTCGCGCGGAATCACCACCGCTTCGCACACCCAAGCCTACCAACAAGCCTACGAGAGCTACCTCCAGCTCAAGCTGGGTGCGGCTTACAAGGCTCCGGTGGCATTGACTCGTGCTCAAGTAAAGAGTGATTTGGCAGATTGGCAGGTTGCGGGAATGGCTGGATTCTGGGCTGGTGAGCAGACGCCTGATACCTATAGTGATGCCTACCGCACCGCATTTGAAACCTACCAGATGCTGCGCAACAAAAAATGACTTAATGGCAGCAGCATAAAGCAGCGGTCGGATGGTTCAGCCAGAAAGAGATTCTTTCTTTTTTTTGAATAAACATACAAACAAGTGTTCATTTGTTTGTATAACATTCCGATCGCTGATTTGTGCGTCCTGCCACGGCGATTACTCAGAGAACCAGGAGATTGATATGTCTTTGGAAACAAAGGACGGCACAGGAGCGCAGGACGAACAACTGGGCTTTCGGGTCGAAGGTATGGATTGCGCCAGTTGCGTCGGCAAGATTGAAACAGCGCTTGGTCGAATTGATGGCGTATCAAATGTACAGGTTAATTTTACAAATGAGACGCTGACGTTGACGCGCAGCACAAGTAGCCGAAATACTGCACGCGACATTGCCAAGAAAATCCGGTCCCTGGGCTTCGACGTGCAGGCACTGCCCGCGTCCGAAATGTCCGCAGCACCTGCACCGCGCCATGCGGCCCACGCGCATGACCACGCCGGCTGCGGCGGCCACCATGACCATGGGCATGCCCACGACCACGGGCACGATCATTCGCACGGCAAAGCGTGCGGTGATGACCATGGGCATGCCCATGGTCACGGCCATGCCCATGACCACGGTCACGATCACGGGGCCTGCAGTGGGCATGACCATGCGCCGGCCTCTGCCTCCCGTGGAGCACCCAGCACGCCCCCCAACGTGTCCATGCGCGTCGAGGGCATGGACTGCGCCAGTTGCGTCGGCAAGATCGAAACGGCCCTCGCTCGCATGGATGGCGTGTCCGATGCCCGCATCAACTTCACCGCAGAAACGCTGGAATTGACGCTCGCGTCTGGCGGCCCCACGCAGCTCGGCCACATCGAGAAGACCATCAAGAGCCTGGGCTTCGGCGTCTCCGACGTGCGCCGCCATGATGGCTCAGCACCCGCGGCCCCAGCAGCAGCATCGACGGCGCGCCATCAGCGCTGGTGGCAGACGAAGAAAGGCAGGCACGTGCTGGGCCTGGGCGGCCTGATGGGCTCGGCCTACGCGATCGCGCAGTTCGTTCCTGGCTACGCTGAATGGATCTTCGCCGCTGCGGTGATCGCGGGCGTGCTGCCGTTCGCTCGCAAAGCCTTCGCGCTGGCTGTGTCAGGCTCGCCGTTCTCTATCGAAACGCTGATGGTCGTCGCCTCGCTGGGCGCGCTCGTGATAGGCGAGGCCGAGGAAGCTGCTGCCGTGGTGTTCCTGTTCGCGATCGGCGAGCTGCTGGAAAGCGTGGCCGCCGGCCGCGCGCGCGCCGGCATCAAGGCGCTGGCCTCCCTGGTGCCTAAGACGGCGGTACTGCTCGATGCCGCGGGCGGGCAGCGCGAAGTGCCCGCCGCTTCCCTGCGCGTGAGCGACCGCGTGCTGGTGCGCCCTGGTGACCGGGTGCCTGCGGACGGCAAGATCCTCCGCGGTGAAAGCAGCCTGGACGAGTCGCCTATCACCGGCGAGTCCGTACCGCGTCAAAAGGCTATCGGTGCCGACGTGTTCGCCGGCTCCATCAACGTCGATGGCGTGCTCGAAGTACAAGTCGAGAAGACGGCATCGGACAACACCATTTCTCGCATCATCCAACTGGTGGAGCAGGCGCAGTCCTCCAAGGCGCCCACGGCTCGCTTCATCGAAAAGTTCAGCCGCTACTACACCCCTGCCGTCATGGCCATCGCGGCGTTGATCGTGGTGGTTCCGCCACTTGCCATGGGTGGCGACTGGGGTACCTGGCTGTACCGCGGCCTCGCACTGCTGTTGATTGCCTGCCCATGTGCGCTGGTGCTCTCCACACCGGCGGCCATCGCCTCGGGCCTTGCGGTGGCCACACGACGGGGCCTGCTGATCAAGGGTGGCAACGCGTTGGAAACCATCGGCCGCGTGCGCGCAATTGCCTTCGACAAGACTGGCACGCTGACCGAGGGCAAGCCGCGCATCACCGAGGTCCTGCCCTTCGGGCTGTTCAAGCATCAACAGGTCCTTGCGCTTGCCGCCGCTGTCGAGTCCGGCTCAAACCATCCCTTGGCGAAGGCCATTGTCGCCCATGCCAAGAGCCTGGACGTGGCGATTCCCCAGGCCACGGGCGCATCGGCCATTGCCGGCAAGGCGGTGCGCGCCACCGTGAACGGCAGTGCGCTCGCTGTCGGATCGCCCGCCCATGCGGAACAGACGGCCACGCTGACAGCCGCGCACCGCAGGGAAATCGACAAGCTGGAGGATGGCGGCAAGACCGTGGTGGTCCTGTTCGACGAAGCCAGCAAGAACGTTCTGGGCCTGCTGGCCCTGCGCGACGAGCCCCGCCGCGACGCGCGCGAAGGCGTGGCCCAGCTCAACGCCATGGGCGTGCGCTCGGTCATGCTGACCGGCGACAACCGCCGCACCGCGCAGGCGATCGCCGGCAAGCTGGGCATCGAGTGGGAGGCCGAGCTGCTGCCGCAGGACAAGCTGCGCTTGGTCAACGAGATGAAGCGTGATGCCAAGGTGGCGATGGTCGGCGACGGCATCAACGACGCGCCGGCCTTGGCGACCGCCGACGTGGGTATCGCCATGGGCGGCGGCACGGACGTGGCGCTGGAAACCGCCGATGCCGCGCTGCTCAAGAGCCGCGTCACGGACGTGGCCCACCTGGTGGCCCTGTCGCGGGCGACGATGGCCAACATCCACCAAAACGTCGTATTCGCCATTGGCCTCAAGGGCTTGTTCCTGGTCACCACCGTGTTGGGTATCACCGGCTTGTGGGTTGCCGTGCTGGCCGACACCGGCGCCACGGCCCTGGTCACGCTGAACGCACTGCGCCTGCTGCGCTTCAAGGGCGCGCCGGAGGCCAACCACGGCGACGACGCCGGGCGTCCCACCACCTTGCCCGTGCCGTCTGCCCGCTGAGGCAACAAGAGGGCTTGACCTTGCCGTCGTTGTAACGCCTAGCCTCCACACAAATGTCTGCAGAGCGCTTCGGAAGGGCCGGAGTCCTGCATCCAAGAAAGGGTCACTTCCATGCGTAAAAAAATCAGAATCATTGTGGTGGCAGGCGTCATCGCAGCCGTCGGGGGGATAGCGATCGCTGCCCGCGACGCCAAGGACGAGGGCAAGGCCGCGGCGCCCCCGGCGGGCGCGCCGATGGCGCCGCAGGTGCCCGTGGCCGAGGTCATTACCCGCACGGTCGCGCCATCGGCCGAGTACACCGGCTTCCTGGCCGCGCCCAAGACCGTCGAGCTGCGCTCGCGGGTCGGCGGCGCCGTCGATGCGGTGAGCGTTCCCGAAGGTAGCCTCGTGCGCAAGGGCCAACTGCTGTTCCAGATCGACCCGAGGCCGTTCCAGGTTGCGCTCGACACGGCCGTGGCGCAACTGCGTCAGGCCGAGGTGCTGGCCAGCCAGGCCCAGGCCGACTTTGACCGCGCCGAGCGCCTGGTGGCGACCGGCGCCGTCGCGCGCAAGACCTATTGACGATGCCGCCTCCGCACGCAACGCGCGCCAGGCTCAGGTGCAGGCGGCTAAGGCCGCCGTTGCTGCGGCTCAGCTGGACCTGTCCTACGCCCGCGTCACTGCGCCCATCGCCGGGCGCGTCGACCGCGTGCTCGTGACCGAGGGCAACTTGGTCAGCGGTGGCGGCGCCGGCGCGGCCACGCTGCTGACCACGATCGTATCCATCGACCCGTTGCACGTGTACTTCGACATTGATGAGGCCACCTATCTCAACGTCGTCAGCCGCTCGCGGCCCGCTGCGGGCGCCGGTAGCAAGGCTTCGCTGCCCGTGCAGGTCGGGCTGACCACGGACAAGGGTTTCCCGCACAAGGGCGCGCTTGACTTCGTCGGCAACACCATTGACCGAAGCACCGGCACGATCCGCGCGCGCGCCGTTGTGCCCAACCCGGATGGGCGCATGGCACCCGGCATGTTCGCCCGGGCCAAGCTGTCCACCGGCGCGGCGCGCGAGGCCGTCCTGATCGACGATCAGGCCGTGGGCACCGACCAAGGGCGCAACTACGTGCTGGTCGTGGGCGAGAACAACCAGGCCCAGTACCGGCCCATCGAACTGGGGCCGGTGGTGGACGGGCTGCGCGTCATCAACGGCGGCCTGCAGGCCGGTGAGAAGATCATCATCAAGGGCCTCGTGCGCCCCGGCATGGCGGTCACGCCGCGCATGGTGCCCATGCAGGCGCCCGCGGCACCGGCCGCCGGCGCGACCGGCGCGACCAAGGCTGCGGCAAACGCTCCGGCTCCCGCTGCGGCGCCTGCCAAGGCCGGTGGCGCGGACCCCGCCAAGGCTGACGGCGCGGCCGGCTCGGCGGAGGCCCGCAAATGAATTTCCCCCGCTTCTTCATCAACCGGCCGATCTTCGCCATCGTCCTGTCGGTGCTGATGCTGATCGCGGGCGCGATCAGCTATTTCCAGCTCCCCCTGAGCGAGTACCCCCAGGTCACGCCGCCGACGGTGCAGGTCACCGCCAGCTATCCCGGCGCCAACCCGCAGGTGATCGCCGACACCGTGGCATCGCCGCTGGAGCAGGCGGTCAACGGCGTGGAAGGCATGATGTACATGCAGTCCCAGATGTCCACGGACGGGCGGATGGTGCTGACCATCTCGTTCGAGCAGCACATCGACCCCGACGTCGCGCAGATCCAGGTGCAGAACCGCGTCTCACGCGCGCTGCCCCGGTTGCCGCCCGAGGTCCAGCGCATCGGCGTGGTCACCGACAAGACCGCGCCCGATATTCTCATGGTGGTGCATATGCTCTCGCCGGGGGACCGCTACGACCCGCTGTACGTGTCCAACTACGCGATGCTCAACGTGCGCGACGAACTGGCGCGCCTGCCGGGCATCGCCAACGTGATCATCGGCGGTGAAGGCGAGTACGCAATGCGCGTCTGGCTCGACCCCGAGAAGGTCGCATCGCGGGGCATGACCGCCAGCGATGTGGTCGCCGCCATCCGCGAGCAGAACGTGCAGGTCGCAGCCGGCTCGATCGGCCAGCAGCCGAATGCGTCGGCCGCCTTCCAGGTCAGCGTCAATGCGCTGGGGCGCCTGACCACCGAAGAGCAGTTCGGCGACATCGTGATCAAGGCCGGCGCCAACGGCCAGGTGACCCGCCTGCGCGACGTCGCACGCCTGGAACTGGGCTCGGACAACTACACCATGCGCGGCCAGCTCGACGGCGAGAACGCGGTCGGCCTGCAAATCCTGATGACGCCCGGCTCCAATGCCCTGGACACGTCCAGCGCGGTGCGCGCGACGATGGAGCGGCTGCAGGCCAAGTTCCCCGAAGGCATCGAGTACAAGATCGCCTACGACCCCACAGTCTTCGTGCGCGCCTCGCTCCAGTCCGTCGCCGTCACGCTGCTGGAGGCCATCCTCCTGGTGGTGATCGTGGTGGTGCTGTTCCTGCAATCTTGGCGCGCGTCGATCATTCCACTGATCGCCGTGCCGGTCTCGCTGGTCGGCACGTTCGCGGTGATGCACATGTTCGGCTTCTCGCTGAACACGCTGTCGCTGTTTGGCCTCGTGCTCTCCATCGGCATCGTGGTGGATGACGCCATCGTGGTGGTGGAGAACGTGGAGCGCCACATGGCGCTGGGCGAATCGCCCAAGGATGCGGCGCGCAAGGCGATGGATGAAGTGACTGGCCCGATCCTGGCCATCACCTCGGTGCTGGCAGCGGTCTTCATCCCCTCGGCGTTCCTGTCGGGGCTGCAGGGCGAGTTCTATCGCCAGTTCGCGCTGACCATCGCGTTCTCGACCATCCTGTCGGCGATCAACTCGCTTACGCTGTCGCCAGCGCTGGCCGCCATCCTGCTCAAGCCGCACCACGGCGCGGCCAAGCCCGATCGTCTCACGCGCATCATCGACGGCGTGTTCGGCGGCTTCTTCCGCCGCTTCAACCGCTTCTTCGATCGCGCCTCGAATTCCTACGTCGGGGGCGTGCGCCGCGCGGTGCGCGGCAGCGCCATCGTGCTGCTGCTCTACGTCGGCTTCCTGGGCCTGACCTGGCTGGGCTTCCACAAGGTGCCTGCGGGCTTCGTGCCGGCCCAGGACAAGTACTATCTCGTGGGCATCGCCCAGCTTCCGACCGGCGCCTCGCTGGATCGCACCGAGGCGGTCGTCAAGGAGATGACCAAGATCGCACTGGCTGAGCCGGGCGTCGAGAGCGTGGTGGCCTTCCCGGGCCTGTCGGTCAATGGACCGGTGAACCAGCCGAACACCGCGCTGATGTTCGCCATGCTCAAGCCCTTCGATGAGCGCAAGGACCCGTCGCTGTCGGCCTTCGCCATCCAGGGCAAGCTCATGGGCAAGTTCAGCCAGATCCCGGACGGCTTCGTTGGCATCTTCCCGCCGCCGCCGGTGCCGGGCCTGGGTTCGATGGGCGGCTTCAAGCTGCAGATCGAGGACCGGGCGGGCCTGGGTCCCGAGGCGCTTGCGCAGGCACAGGGCCAGATCATGGGCAAGGCCATGCAGGCGCCCGAGCTGGCGAACATGCTCGCCAGCTTCCAGACCAATGCGCCGCAGTTGCAGGTGGACATCGACCGGGTGAAGGCCAAGTCGCAGGGCGTATCGCTGACCGAGGTGTTCGACACCCTGCAGGTCAACCTTGGCTCGCTCTACGTCAACGACTTCAACCGCTTCGGTCGCACCTACCGGGTCATGGCCCAGGCCGATGCGCAGTTCCGCATGCAGGCTGAGGACATAGGCATGCTCAAGGTGCGCAATGCAGCGGGCGACATGATCCCGCTGAGCGCGATCGCGACCATCGAGCGCAGTTCCGGCCCCGACCGGGTGATGCATTACAACGGCTTTCCCTCGGCCGACATCAGCGGCGGGCCAGCGCCGGGCTACTCGTCCGGCCAGGCCACCGCCGCGATTGAGAAGATCGTGAGCGAATCGCTGCCGGACGGTATGACCTACGAATGGACGGACCTGACTTTCCAGGAAAAACGGGTTGGCAACACGGCGATCTACATCTTCGCGCTGGCGGTGCTGCTCGCCTTCCTGTTCCTGGCGGCCCAGTACAACAGTTGGTCGCTGCCGTTCGCTGTGCTGCTGATTGCACCCATGGCGCTGCTCTCGGCGATCGCCGGCGTCTGGCTCTCTGGGGGCGACAACAACATCTTCACGCAGATCGGTTTCGTGGTGCTGGTCGGCCTGGCTGCCAAGAACGCGATCCTGATCGTGGAGTTCGCCCGCGCGAAGGAAAGCGAAGGGGCCGATCCGCTGGCAGCCGTGCTCGAAGCCGCGCGCTTGCGGCTGCGCCCGATCTTGATGACGTCGTTCGCCTTCATCGCTGGCGTGGTGCCGCTGGTGCTGGCCAGCGGTGCGGGCGCCGAGATGCGCCACGCCATGGGCATCGCGGTGTTCGCCGGCATGCTGGGCGTGACGGTATTCGGCCTGGTGCTGACGCCGGTGTTCTACGTTGTGGTGCGCAAGCTGGCGCTGCGCCGCGAAGCGCGCCATGCCCGTGGCGGCATGACCGACCAGCACGCATGACGGCCAGGAGGACATACGACATGAAAACATCTTTCGCATTCACACGACCCGCCAGGACGCTGGCGCCGCTCGCCCTCGCGGCGGCGCTGGCTGGCTGCTCCATGGCACCGAAGTATGACCGGCCCGCAGCGCCGATCGACACGGCCTATCCCTCGGGCGCGGCCTATGTGGAACTGGCGGCCGCGACGCCCGACGACGCGATCACGGCCGAGATCGGTTGGCGGGACTTCTTCCGCGACCCGCTGCTGCAGCAGTTGATCGGCATTTCGCTGGAGAACAACCGCGACATGCACAAAGCCGCGCTCAACGTGGAGGCGGCTCAGGCGCTGTACCGTATCCAGCGTGCCGAGATGCTGCCGAACCTGGGCGTTTCCGCCCGCGGCGCGTCAGAGCGCGTACCGGCCGACCTCAGTACCACGGGGCAAAGCGACGTGCTCCGGCGCTACGACGTGGCCGGGGTGACGGCCGCCTGGGAGCTGGACCTGTGGGGCCGCATCCGCAGCCTCAACGACCGGGCGCTGGCGTCCTACCTGGCCCTCGACGAGACCCGCATCGCCACGCAGATGAGCCTGGTGTCCGAGGTGGCCAGCGCCTACCTCACGCTGCGCGCCGACCAGGAACTGCTGCGCCTGACGAGCGACACCCTCGCCACACAGAAGCGCTCCTATGACCTGACCACCCAACTGGTGGAAGCGGGAAATTCCACGCAGCTCGACCTGCGCCGCGCGGAGATCGCGCTGCGCACCGCCGAGGCCAACCGCGCCGCCTACACGCGGCAGGCGGCCAAGGACCGCAACGCGCTGGTGCTGCTGCTGGGCCAGCCGCTGACGCCGGAGCTGTCCCGGCAGCTTGACGAGGCCGTGGCGCTGCCGGACGACATCGTGCCGACCGACCTGCCGAGCGGCCTGCCGTCCGAACTGCTCGCGCGTCGGCCGGACATCCGCGCCGCCGAGCAGATGCTGATCGGCGCCAACGCCAACATCGGCGCGGCGCGGGCCGCGTTCTTCCCGACGATTAGCCTCACGGGCTCGGCGGGCACGGCCAGCGCTTCGCTGGACGGCCTGTTCGATTCGGGCTCGCGGGCCTGGAGCTTCCTGCCGCAGATCACGCTGCCCATCTTCCGCGGCGGCGCGTTGCGAGCCAATCTGGACGTGGCACAGGTACAAAAGAGGATCGAAATCGCCAACTACGAGAAGTCTATCCAGGCGGCCTTTGCTGAGGTGGCTGACGGCTTGGCGGGCAAGCGCACGCTTGATGAGCAGATCCGCTCGGAGCAGCTCCTGGTAGCGGCTAGCCAGAAAGCCTACCAACTAGCCGAGCAACGCTTCCAGGAAGGCGTGGACGACAACCTCACCTTGCTCGATGCGCAACGCACACAGTACGGTGCGCAGCAGACCCTGGTGCGCACGCGCCTGACGCGGCTGAACAACCTCATCCACCTCTACAAGGCGCTGGGTGGCGGCTGGACTGAGCACACGGTGCAATCGGGCGCCACCGGGCAACCATCCGCCCGGTCGCCGGGATAAGGGCTATGCGCAACGGCGGCGTTCCCCATCGTTGCGCACGGAGAACCGGATGAGGATCGGTGAACTTGCGCGCTTGACGGGCACCCCCCCGGAGAACATTCGGTTCTACGAGCGGGAGGGCCTGTTGCAAGCCCCGGAGCGGTCACGCAACAACTATCGGCGCTATGGCCCGGCCCATGTCGAACGGCTTCACCTGATTCGCAACTACCGTGCCTCGGGAATCGGCCTGGATGACGTGCGCCGCCTACTGGGTTGGGCACATGAGGGGTTCCTGGAACCTGAGCTGCTAAGGCAGGCTGTCCAAGGCCATCTCGCCTGTGTTGAGGAACGCATGGAGCAACTGATCCAGGTGAAAGAGCACCTGCTCGCATTGGCCCTGCACGGTGCTGCTTCCGCCGGGGCTTCCGAGGATGGACCGGCTCGCGATGGTTCGTGAGCATCGCATGTCCATATAACTGAATATATATTCATGCGTGTAATATTTCCGGCCAGACAAACGAATAAGAAAGACGCCCATGACCGACCAGAGCATCACGCGCCGAAACATCGGCGTTCTCACCGCCGCGCAGGCGCTCGGCGGCGCCAGCGCGCCCATCGTGATGTCGCTGGGTGGGCTGGTCGGCCAGCAGCTTGCCAAGAATTCGGCCTGGATCACCTTGCCCGTGAGTCTGTTCGGCCTGGGTCTTGCCATCGGCACCTTGCCTGCCGCCTTCATCATGCGGCACCATGGCCGCCGCAACGGATACGTGGTGGGGGTCGGCTTCGGCGTGGCCTCGGGCCTGATCGCCGCGTTGGGCATCATGCTGGCCTCGTTCTGGATCTTCTGCGCCGGCACCTTCCTGGCGGGCTTCTACGGCGCGTATGTGCAGAGCTACCGCTTCGCAGCCGCCGACACCGCCGAGGACGCGCTTAAG